>CABTWF010000005.1:0-66868 GCA_902488495.1 uncultured Streptococcus sp.
AAAAACGGGAGGAACTATTATGGATGTCATTATCGAACTAGCCAATAAGATTTTCAAGCCAGTCTTGGAAATGGGTGGTCCTATCATCATGCTGATCATCTTGACAGTATTGGCTCTACTTTTTGGAGTGAAATTCTCCAAAGCGCTTGAAGGTGGTATCAAGCTTGCTATCGCCCTTACTGGTATCGGTGCCATCATCGGTATGCTCAACGGAGCTTTCTCAGCATCACTTGCGAAATTCGTTGAAAACACAGGTATTCAGTTAAACATCACTGACGTTGGTTGGGCACCACTTGCTACGATTACTTGGGGATCTGCCTGGACACTTTACTTCTTGCTTGTGATGTTGATTGTCAACGTTGTGATGCTTGCAATGAAGAAAACAGACACACTTGATGTTGATATCTTCGATATCTGGCACTTGTCAATTACTGGTCTTTTGATCAAATGGTACGCAGACAACAATGGAGTTAGCCAAGGGGTTTCACTCTTCATCGCGACTGCTGCAGTTGTCCTTGTAGGTGTCTTGAAAATCATCAACTCTGACTTGATGAAACCAACTTTCGACGACCTTCTTAATGCACCAAGTTCATCACCAATGACTTCAACTCACATGAACTACATGATGAACCCGGTTATCATGGTTTTGGATAAGATCTTCGATAAAGTATTGCCAGGTCTTGATAAATATGACTTTGATGCTGCTAAATTGAACAAAAAAATCGGTTTCTGGGGTTCTAAATTCTTCATCGGTTTCATCCTTGGTATTGTTATTGGTTTGATGGGGACTCCACACCCAGTTGCTGGAGTAGAAGATGCATCTTCATGGGAACTTGTTATTAAAGGTTGGTTGTCTCTTGGTTTGACAGCCGGTGTAGCTTTGGAACTCTTCTCACTTATCGGATCATGGTTCATCGCAGCCGTAGAACCACTTTCACAAGGTATTACAAACGTTGCTACTAAACGTCTTCAAGGACGTAAATTCAATATCGGTCTTGACTGGCCATTCATCGCTGGTCGTGCTGAAATCTGGGCTTGTGCTAACGTACTTGCTCCAATCATGCTAGTAGAAGCAGTGCTTCTTTCAAACGTCGGTAATGGTATCTTGCCACTTGCAGGTATCATCGCTATGGGTGTGACTCCAGCTCTCTTGGTTGTTACACGTGGTAAATTGCTCCGTATGATTATCTTCGGAACACTCTTGTTGCCTCTCTTCCTTCTTTCTGGTACTCTTATCGCACCATTCGCAACTGAACTTGCTAAAGGTGTAGGTGCCTTCCCAGAAGGTGTGAACCAATCTCAATTGATTACTCACTCAACTCTTGAAGGACCAATTGAAAAACTATTTGGTTGGGCAATCGGTAATGCTACAACAGGTGATATCAAAGCAATCCTTGGTGCAGCAGCCTTCCTTGTATTCTATGTAGGTATCTTTGCTTGGTATAGAAAACAAATGATCAAACGTAACGAAGAATACGCAGCAAATGCTAAATAATTCGCTCCTATAAAATGTAAATTGTGAAAACTAGGTTGTTAATTTCCTACATTGGGAGTGGCAACCTAGTTTTTTATATAAAGATCTAAAAATAGTTGGAGAACATTATGGTAATTGAAATCAAATCAGACCAGTTAACGGTCCAGTTTAAAACCTTAGGTGGCGCCTTGTCGTCGATCAAGGATCGAGAGGGCATTGAGTATCTGTGGCAAGGAGATTCCACTTACTGGAGTGGACAAGCGCCTGTACTTTTTCCAATCTGCGGCTCTTTAAGAGAAGATACAGCCTTCTACAGTCATGCAGATGGAACGGAGACGAAAGGAAACATTCCTCGCCATGGTTTGGTTCGCAAGAAAGAATTTGAATTAGTTGAACAGACAGAAAACAGTGTTACTTTTGCTATCGAAGATGATGAGAATACTTATCAAAACTATCCTTATCACTTCCGCCTTGAAATCACTTATCTAGTGACTGGCAAGACTGTTCGTACTCAATACAAGATTTTCAATAAAGAAACTAATAAAGTAATGCCATTCTTTATAGGAGGACATCCAGGATTTAATTGTCCTCTGCTAGATGGCGAAACTTATGAAGATTACTATTTAGAGTTTGAGAAAGAAGAGACTTGCTCTGTTCCCCGTCCTTTCCCAGACACTGGCATGTTAGACTTTCAAGATAGAAGTCCATGGTTGGATTCGCAAAAGGAAGTGGATCTCAGTTACGATCTGTTTAGTGTTGATGCAGTGACTTTGGATGAGTTGCAATCTAAAACAATTGCCCTTCGTTCTCGTAAACATGAGAAGGGATTAAAAGTACACTTCCAGGAGTTTTCAAATCTTATTATCTGGTCAACTTTGAATAAGGGACCATTCATTGCGTTTGAACCTTGGTCTGGCTTGTCAACATCTCTTGAAGAAGGAGATCATCTAGAAGATAAGAAGAATGTTCGTCTCCTAGAACCTGGTCAAGTAGATCAGATTGGCTTTGATATTGAAATATTTTAGATAAAAAACCACAAAAACAAACATTTACTGTTGACTTTTTCTATAAATAGGAGTATATTATGTTTGTAAGAAACAAATGATGTTTGTGGCAAACAAATAATCACTTGTTATATTCTCTATTGTAGAGAAAGTTTCTTTCTAGGAACTTGATTTCCTGGACTTGGATAAGGTGATATTCATCTCATTCAATCAAATTTATCACTAAACTGCTAGAAAGTCTTTTGTAGGTAAACTGCTAACTATAAAAGTCTTTACTAGCCTAGAAAAATAAAAAGGAGTATACAATATGTCTATTGTTATCGGTGCAGATGCTGCAGGTTTGAGATTGAAAGAAGTTGTGAAAGACTTCTTGGAAAAAGAAAACTTCCACGTTGTGGATGTTACAGCTGAAGGTCAAGATTTTGTTGATGTGACTCTTGCTGTTGCTGCAGAAGTAAACAAAGAAGAACAAAATCTTGGTATCGTGATTGATGCTTATGGTGCTGGTCCATTTATGGTCGCAACTAAAATTAAAGGAATGGTTGCTGCAGAAGTTTCAGATGAACGTTCAGCTTATATGACTCGTGGACACAACAACTCACGTATGATCACTATGGGTGCACAACTTGTTGGTGATGAATTGGCTAAAAATATTGCTAAAGGATTTGTTAATGGTAAATACGACGGTGGACGTCACCAAATTAGGGTCGATATGTTGAACAAAATGTGCTAATACTCTTCAAAAATCAAGATAATCTGTTGTCAGCTCACTTTAGCTAACCTCAGTTATGCTTGCAGCTCGCTTCCTAAGCTAATCTTGATTTTTATTGAGTAAGGATAAATGATATTAGATTTATATAATTAATCGGAGGGAATAACTAATGAGAATTGCAATTGGATGTGACCACATCGTAACAGATGAAAAAATGGCGGTTTCAGAATTTTTGAAATCAAAAGGATATGAAGTCATTGACTTTGGTACCTATGACCACACACGTACTCACTACCCAATCTTTGGTAAAAAAGTTGGTGAAGCCGTTACAAGCGGTCAAGCTGATCTTGGGGTATGTATCTGTGGTACTGGTGTTGGTATCAACAACGCTGTAAATAAAGTTCCAGGAGTTCGTTCTGCCTTGGTTCGTGATATGACAACAGCTCTTTATGCAAAAGAACAATTGAATGCTAACGTTATCGGTTTTGGTGGTAAGATCACTGGTGAATTGCTCATGTGCGACATCATTGAAGCTTTCATCAATGCTGAATACAAACCATCAGAAGAAAACAAAAAATTGATTGCGAAAATTGAGCACGTTGAAACTCACAATGCTCATCAAGCAGATGCAAACTTCTTTACAGAATTCCTTGAAAAATGGGATCGCGGTGAATACCACGACTAAGAGGTGACGCATGATTTTAACAGTCACAATGAATCCATCCATTGATATTTCTTATCCTTTGGATGAATTAAAAATTGACACTGTCAACCGTGTGGTGGACGTGACCAAGACAGCTGGTGGTAAAGGTCTCAATGTTACACGAGTTCTTTCAGAATTTGGTGATTCTGTTGCTGCTACTGGTTTGGTCGGTGGTAAACTTGGTGAGTTTTTAGTAGAGCATATCGATGATAAAGTAACGAAACGTTTCTTCTCGATTCAAGGAGAGACTCGTAACTGTATCGCTATTCTACACGGTGAAAACCAAACAGAAATCCTTGAAAAAGGTCCCGAAGTTCTTGAACAAGAAGGGCAAGATTTCTTGGCTCATTTCGAAAATCTCCTTGACACTGTGGAAGTAGTCGCTATCTCAGGTAGTCTGCCAGCTGGGCTTCCAGTTGACTATTATGCAAGCTTAGTAGAACTTGCTAATCAAGCAGGCAAACCAGTTGTTCTAGACTGCTCAGGTGCAGCTCTTCAGGCTGTCCTTGAATCACCACACAAACCAACAGTTATTAAACCAAATAACGAAGAATTGTCTCAGCTTCTTGGGAAAGAAGTTTCTGAGGATTTGGATGAATTAAAAGAAGTTCTTCAAGAGCCTCTATTTGCAGGGATTGAGTGGATTATCGTGTCACTTGGTGCAAATGGTGCTTTTGCAAAACATGGTGACACTTTCTACAAAGTAGATATTCCTAGAATTCAAGTTGTCAATCCTGTCGGATCTGGAGATTCTACTGTTGCAGGTATTTCATCAGGACTTCTTCATAAGGAATCAGATGCAGAACTCCTCATTAAGGCAAATGTCCTTGGTATGCTCAATGCTCAAGAAAAAATGACAGGTCATGTGAATATGGCCAACTATCAAGCTCTATATGATCAATTAATAGTAAAAGAGGTATAAAATGGCTTTAACAGAAAATAAACGTGCACGCTTAGAAAAACTTTCAGATGAAAATGGAATCATCTCAGCTCTTGCCTTTGACCAACGTGGTGCTTTGAAACGCCTCATGGCTCAATACCAAACAGAAGAGCCAACAGTGGCTCAAATGGAAGAACTCAAAGTATTGGTTGCAGATGAATTGACTAAATACGCATCCTCTATGCTTCTAGACCCAGAGTATGGTCTTCCAGCTACAAAAGCGCTTGATCCAAATGCTGGTCTTCTCCTAGCTTATGAGAAAACTGGCTACGACACAACAAGCACCAAACGCTTGCCTGACTGCTTGGATGTTTGGTCTGCCAAACGCATCAAGGAACAAGGTGCAGATGCTGTCAAGTTCTTGCTTTACTATGACGTAGATAGCTCTGACGAACTCAACCAAGAAAAACAAGCCTACATCGAACGTATTGGTTCTGAGTGTGTGGCGGAAGACATTCCATTCTTCCTTGAAATCTTGGCTTACGATGAAAAGATTGCTGATGCAGGTTCTGCAGAATACGCAAAAGTAAAACCACACAAGGTTATTGGTGCTATGAAGGTCTTCTCAGACCCACGCTTCAACATCGATGTCTTGAAAGTGGAAGTTCCAGTCAACGTCAAATATGTTGAAGGCTTTGGCGATGGTGAAATCGTTCATACACGTGAAGAAGCAGCAGCCTTCTTCAAAGCGCAAGATGAAGCAACTAACTTGCCATACATCTACTTGAGTGCAGGTGTATCAGCTAAACTCTTCCAAGAAACCCTTGTCTTTGCCCATGAATCAGGTGCAAACTTCAATGGTGTTCTTTGTGGCCGTGCAACCTGGGCTGGATCAGTTGAAGCCTACATTAAGGATGGTGAGGCAGCAGCTCGAGAGTGGTTGCGTACAACAGGATTTGAGAACATTGACGAACTCAACAAAGTTCTTCAAACAACAGCGACTTCATGGAAAGAACGTGTATAAGTTTCCCCCTAATCTTAGGAACATTGATCTAAAAAAAATTTAAAAAAAGTTGAATGTAAAGGTTTACAAAACAACTGACTTATGCTATACTTAAATCACAAGTTAATACAAGGTGAGTGTTACTAAGTAATATTAGGCATGATCACAGGTGGATTAGAAATCAAAGGATTTTCTAGTTCATTTGTGGTCATTTTTTATACTCATATACCTTTAAGAGATAAAAGGAGGTTGCCATGTACCGAATTCTAAACCCAATGAATCACAACGTCTCGCTTGTCAGAAATGGCAAAGGAGAAGAAGTGATTGTGATTGGTAAGGGGATTGCATTTGGAAAGAAGAAGGGGGATTTGATTGCTGAAGATCAGGTTGAAAAAATCTTTCGGATGAAGACAGAAGAGTCCAGAGAAAATTTTATGGCTCTCCTCAAAGATGTTCCGCTTGATTTTATCACAGTGACTTATGAAATCATTGATAAGCTATCAAAGAAATATCATTATCCGATTCAAGAGTATCTCTACGTAACCTTGACAGATCATATTTACTGCTCTTACCAAGCTCTAGCACAAGGAAGGTACAAGGATAGTAATCTGCCAGATATTTCCACTAAGTATCCTGTCGCTTTTCAAATCGCAAAGGAAGCCTTTGAAATCTATCGTCAGAAGTTGACAGAAAATTTCCCTGAAGACGAAATTATTCGGATTGCTTATCATTTTATCAATGCCGAAGGTGAGAATGAAGTGGAAGTTGTTGAGTCGATTGATAAGAGGAAAGAAATTCTCAGGAATGTTGAAGAAGTGCTAAAGGGTTATGCAATTCAACGAACCAAAGAGAATAATCATTTCTATGATCGTTTTATGATTCATTTGAATTATTTCTTGGATTATTTAGACAGATCTAGAGATGATAACCAATCACTTCTGGATATGGAAGATCATATTAAACAATCCTATCCAAAAGCGTTCGAGATTGGTTCCAAGATCTATGATGTGATTACGCAACATACGGGTCTTGATTTGTATAAAAGTGAACGAGTTTATCTAGTTCTACATATCCAACGTTTATTGTCATAAAAATTTAATTAAAAATACATAAGGAGAATTCTATCATGAATAGAGAAGAAGTAACATTGTTAGGTTTTGAAATTGTAGCCTATGCTGGCGATGCTCGTTCAAAACTATTGGAAGCCTTGAAGGCTGCTGAAGCTGGCGATTTTGCGAAAGCAGATAGATTAGTCGAGGAAGCAGGTTCTTGCATTGCAGAGGCTCACCACGCGCAAACAAGTCTATTGACTAAGGAAGCAGCTGGTGAAGATTTGGCCTATAGTGTAACCATGATGCATGGCCAAGACCACTTGATGACGACTATCTTGTTAAAAGATTTGATGCACCATTTAATCGAACTCTATAAGAGAGGAGTTAAGTAATGAATAAATTAATTGCTTTTATCGAGAAAGGGAAACCTTTCTTTGAAAAACTATCTCGTAATATCTATCTTCGTGCTATCCGTGATGGTTTCATTGCAGGGATGCCTGTTATTCTCTTCTCAAGTATCTTTATCTTGATTGCCTTTGTTCCTAACTCATGGGGCTTTAAATGGTCTGATGATGTTGTTAATCTCCTCATGAAACCTTATAGCTATTCAATGGGGATTCTAGCTCTCTTGGTAGCTGGTACAACAGCTAAGTCATTGACCGACTCAGTAAACCGTAGCATGGAAAAAACGAATCAAATCAACTATATGTCAACACTTTTGGCAGCAATTGTTGGTTTGTTGATGTTGGCAGCTGATCCTATCGAAAATGGTCTAGCTACTGGATTCTTGGGGACAAAAGGTTTGCTTTCAGCCTTCCTTGCTGCCTTTGTTACTGTAGCCATCTATAAGGTTTGTGTTAAGAACAACGTAACTATTCGTATGCCTGACGAAGTTCCACCAAATATCTCACAAGTTTTTAAAGATGTGATTCCATTCACTCTTTCAGTTGTTTCTCTATATGTTCTTGATTTACTAGCTCGTCATTTTGTTGGAGCCAGTGTAGCAGAATCAATCGGTAAATTCTTTGCACCATTATTCTCAGCCGCGGATGGCTATCTGGGTATTACCATTATCTTTGGGGCCTTTGCCTTCTTCTGGTTTGTGGGTATCCATGGACCATCTATCGTTGAACCAGCAATCGCAGCTATTACCTATGCAAATGCCGAAGTCAACTTGAACCTTCTCCAACAAGGTATGCACGCTGACAAGATTCTTACTTCTGGTACACAAATGTTTATCGTTACCATGGGTGGTACTGGTGCGACACTGGTTGTTCCATTCATGTTCATGTGGTTAACAAAATCAAAACGTAACCGTGCAATCGGACGTGCTTCAGTAGTTCCAACTTTCTTTGGTGTAAATGAACCAATCTTGTTTGGTGCACCTCTTGTACTGAATCCAATCTTCTTCATTCCATTTATCTTTGCTCCAATCGCAAACGTATGGATCTTTAAATTCTTTATTGAGACGCTTGGCATGAACTCATTTACAGCCAACCTTCCTTGGACAACACCAGGTCCGCTCGGTATTGTTCTCGGTACAAACTTCCAATTCTTGTCATTTGTACTTGCTGCTTTGTTAATCCTTGTTGACGTAGCCGTTTACTATCCATTCCTCAAGGTTTATGATGAACAAATCCTTGAAGAAGAGCGTTCTGGTAAAGCCAATGATGAATTGAAAGAAAAAGTAGCAGCAAACTTCAATACTGCCAAAGCAGATGCTATTCTTGAAAAAGCAGGTGTAGAAACAGCGCAAAACACAATCACAGAAGAAACAAATGTTCTCGTTCTCTGTGCAGGAGGAGGTACAAGTGGTCTCCTTGCAAATGCTCTAAACAAGGCAGCTGCAGAGTACAAAGTTCCTGTTAAAGCAGCAGCTGGTGGCTATGGTGCTCACCGTGAAATGTTGCCTGAGTTTGATCTGGTTATCCTTGCTCCTCAAGTTGCTTCAAACTTTGAAGACATGAAGGCCGAAACCGACAAACTTGGTATCAAACTTGCTAAGACAGAAGGTGGGCAATACATTAAATTGACTCGCGATGGAAAAGGTGCTCTTGCCTTTGTTCAAGCGCAGTTCGAAGAATAAAAGGTAAAGAGCGAAGAAGTGAGATGGAGGAATTCCTCCCAACTCTATCTCCATCTCATTTCTATTTCTTGAAAGGTGAATCAAATGACAAAAACACTTCCAAAAGACTTTATTTTTGGCGGAGCAACAGCTGCCTATCAAGCAGAAGGTGCGACCAATACTGATGGTAAAGGACCAGTTGCCTGGGATAAATACCTCAAAGATAACTACTGGTACACTGCTGAACCAGCCAGTGATTTCTATCACAAATACCCAGTTGACCTCAAATTTGCAGAAGAGTATGGTGTCAATGGTATCCGTATTTCAATCGCTTGGTCACGTATCTTTCCAACTGGTTACGGGAAAGTCAATGCCAAGGGGGTTGAGTTCTATCATAATCTATTTGCAGAGTGCCACAAACGTCATGTTGAGCCCTTTGTAACTCTTCATCACTTTGATACACCAGAAGCTCTACATTCAAATGGAGACTTCTTAAACCGTGAAAACATTGAACACTTTGTAGACTACGCGGCTTTCTGTTTTGAAGAATTCCCAGAAGTAAACTATTGGACAACCTTTAATGAAATTGGACCAATCGGTGATGGTCAGTATTTGGTTGGGAAATTCCCTCCAGGTATTCAGTACGACCTTGCCAAAGTCTTCCAATCGCACCACAATATGATGGTGTCGCATGCACGTGCAGTCAAGTTATATAAAGATAAAGGTTATAAAGGTGAAATTGGTGTGGTTCATGCCCTGCCTACTAAATATCCTCTAGATCCTGAAAATCAAGCAGATGTTCGCGCTGCTGAGCTGGAAGATATCATCCACAATAAATTTATCTTGGATGCAACTTATCTAGGACGATATTCTGAAGAAACCATGGAAGGTGTCAACCATATCTTAGCAGTCAATGGTGGAAGTTTAGATCTGCGTGAAGAAGACTTCGCTGTGCTAGAAGCTGCAAAAGACTTGAACGACTTCCTTGGAATTAACTACTACATGAGTGATTGGATGCAAGCCTTTGATGGAGAAACTGAAATTATCCATAATGGTAAAGGTGAGAAAGGAAGCTCTAAATATCAGATTAAGGGAGTCGGATGCCGTGTAGCTCCAGATTATGTGCCACGTACGGATTGGGACTGGATTATCTACCCTCAAGGTTTGTATGACCAAATCATGCGTGTGAAGAAAGATTATCCTAACTACAAGAAGATTTACATTACTGAAAATGGTCTCGGCTATAAAGATGAGTTTGTTGATAACACTGTTTACGATGATGGTCGTATTGATTACGTGAAGCAACACTTGGAAGTTTTGTCTGATGCGATTGCAGATGGAGCTAATGTAAAAGGATACTTCATCTGGTCATTGATGGATGTCTTCTCATGGTCAAACGGTTATGAAAAACGTTACGGTCTCTTCTATGTTGATTTTGAAACCCAGGAGCGTTATCCTAAGAAATCAGCTCACTGGTACAAGAAACTAGCTGAGACACAACTTATTGAATAAAATTCAACAAAAATTCCCCGCCAAAAGGCAGGGGAATTTTTATGGTTTTGATAAAAGAATGGTTGTTTGTTTCGACAAATCTTCAAATGTTTCCTGACTCAGTTTGGAATCTGAAACGATGGTATCAATCTCTGAGATATTGTAGAAAGTGTAAAAATCAAACTTATTAAACTTGCTGTGGTCTGCTAGTAAGTATTTTTTATTGGCATTGTTCAAGGCGATTCGTTGTACCTCACCCTCTTCTTCACTGAAAGTAGCAATTGCCTTATCCTTAATACCATTACAACTTACAAAAGCTTTAGAAAACTGAAGGTTGGTCAAATCCTGTAAGGTAAGTGTCCCTACAAAAGCACCAGTGATGGAGCGATAATTTCCGCCAATCAAGATCAAATCTGTTAGTTTTCGTTCGTTTAGGATTAGAAAAACTGGAAGACTGTTTGTTACAACACGAATATTATCGATAGGGAGCTCACGAGCAAAACATTCTAAGGTTGTTCCTGGCCCGATAAAAATAGTTTCACCTTCGTCAATCAAATGGCCGGCAAAACGGCTGATTTCTTGTTTTTCAGCAATCTGCAAGCCTTGTTTTTCAACGTTTGAGCGTTCGTTGTTTAAGAGAGAACCTGTACGAAGTTTTTCAGCGCCACCGTGCACACGAACCAGCAAATCCTTATCTGCTAGTTCTTGTAAATAGCGGCGAGCTGTCATATCTGACACATCAAGACTCTCCATAATCTCTTTTACAGTAATAGTGCCTTTTGTGTTTACTGCTTCTAGAATACTATCTAGTTTTTCTTGCTTTAGCATCCTTATCACCTCGATTTCTACTATTATTATCTTACCATAAAACCCTCAATCAATCAAATAAAAAAACAAAATAAAACAAAAACAAAAATATCATGGTTGTTTTAAACAAACCATGATATTTTGAATGATTGGTCAAATTAGTCTAAACCGTAGTTGTAATCCTCGTCTTGCATGGCTTCAACTTCACCAAGGAGGTAACCATTTCCGACTTGAGAGAAGAAGTCGTGGTTAGAAGTTCCTGTTGAGATTCCGTTCATGACGATAGGATTGACATCATCTGCAGAATCTGGGAAGAGTGGATCTTGTCCTAGGTTCATAAGGGCCTTATTGGCATTGTAACGAAGGAAGGTTTTGACTTCCTCAGTCCAACCAACACCGTCATAGAGACTTTCTGTATAACCTTCTTCGTTCTCATAGAGGGTATAGAGCAGGTCGTACATCCATTCTTTGAGCTTTTCTTGCTCTTCTTCAGGCAATTCATTGAAACCAAGTTGGAATTTGTAACCAATATAAGTTCCGTGAACAGACTCATCACGGATAATCAGTTTGATGATTTCCGCAACGTTGGCCAGTTTGTTGTTACCGAGATAGTAGAGTGGGGTAAAGAAACCTGAGTAGAAGAGGAAGGTTTCAAGGAAGACACTGGCTACTTTCTTTTCTAGTGGGCTACCATTGAGATAGATTTCATTGATGATTTCCGCTTTTCTTTGTAGGTAGGGGTTAGTGTTGGTCCATTCAAAGATTTCTTCGATTTCAGCCTTGGTATTCAAGGTCGAAAAGATAGAAGAGTAAGATTTTGCATGGACAGATTCCATAAATTGGATGTTGTTAAAAACAGCTTCCTCATGCGGTGTACGGATGTCGGAACGAAGAGCCTGAACCCCTGTTTCAGATTGCATGGTATCAAGAAGGGTCAAACCACCAAAGACTTTTCCAACCAGGTCTTTTTCTTTGTTTGATAGTTTTCTCCAGTCGTCTAGATCATTTGACAAGGGGATACGCGTATCGAGCCAGAATTGCTCTGTCAGCTTTTCCCAAGTTGATTTGTCGATGACATCTTCGATGGCATTCCAGTTAATGGCTTTGTAGTAAGTTTCCATTTGAAATCTCTTTCTGTGTTTAATATTGCGAGCTCACAATTATTTCTATTTTATCATAATTCTAGAGGAGTATCGCACAAAAAGTCGGAAGCCCGACTTTTTGTTATTTCATAGTATAGATGCTTATTCCAGTCTAACACGGTGATTGAATCACTAATCTGAGAAAATGTAGTTTCCTCAAGCAAAAATTAAATCACACAGCTTTCACATTGGTTAGCACCGACTTCTCCACCGTCGTCTGTAAAGGTACGGACGTAGTAGATAGACTTGATACCCTTGTTAAAGGCATAGTTACGAAGGATTGACAAGTCACGTGTCGTTTGTTTGTTTTCTTTCTTCCATTCGTAAAGACCTTTTGGAATGTCGCTACGCATGAAGAGAGTGAGTGAAAGTCCTTGATCCACGTGCTCAGTCGCAGCAGCATAAACATCAATCACCTTACGCATATCCATGTCGTAAGCAGAAGTGTAGTAAGGGATAGTATCTGTTGACAAACCTGCAGCTGGATAGTAGATTTTACCGATTTTCTTCTCTTGACGTTCTTCGATACGTTGTGTAATCGGGTGGATAGAAGCAGAAACGTCGTTGATGTAGCTGATAGAACCATTTGGAGCAACAGCAAGACGGTTTTGGTGATAAAGTCCATCTGCTTGAACCTTTTCGCGAAGTTCAGCCCAATCAGCAGCACTTGGAATAAAGACATCTTTGAAGAGTTCTTTAACACGGTCTGATTTTGGAACAAATTCACCAGTTACATACTTGTCAAAGTAGCTTCCGTTAGCATAATCTGATTTTTCAAAGTTGTGGAAGGTGATACCACGTTCGCGGGCGATATTGTTTGATTCTACCAAGGTCCAGTAGTTCATAAGCATAAAGTAGATGCTAGTGAATTCAACAGACTCAGCTGATCCATATTCGATGAGTTGTTGGGCAAGGTAACTATGAAGCCCCATGGCACCAAGACCAAAGGTGTGAGCTAAACTGTTTCCGTGGTCGATAGTAGGGACAGCTACGATGTGTGAACTATCTGTAACGAAAGTCAAAGCACGAACCATCGCACGGATAGAACGACCAAAGTCAGGTGAAGTCATCATGTTGACCACGTTGGTTGAACCAAGGTTACATGAAACGTCTGTTCCCATTTGAAGGAATTCTTGAGCATCGTTGATCAAGCTTGGTTCTTGAACTTGAAGAATCTCAGAACACAAGTTACTCATGATAATCTTACCATCTACTGGATTCGCACGGTTGGCTGTATCAATGTTGACGACATAAGGGTAACCAGATTCTTGTTGCAATTTAGAAATTTCAGTTTCCAAATCACGAGCTTTGATTTTTGTCTTGCGGATGTTTGGATTTGCGACCAATTCATCATATTTTTCAGTGATGTCGATGTAGTTGAATGGCACACCGTACTCAAGCTCTACAGAGTAAGGGCTAAAGAGATACATTTCTTCATTTTTACGAGCTAATTCGTAGAATTTATCGGGCACCACAACTCCAAGTGAGAGGGTCTTAACACGAACCTTTTCATCGGCATTTTCTTTCTTAGTTGAAAGGAAGGCGATGATATCTGGGTGAAAGACATTGAGGTAGACAACCCCAGCACCTTGACGCTGACCCAATTGGTTAGAGTAGGAGAAACTGTCTTCGAAGAGTTTCATAACTGGAACGACACCAGAAGCTGCTCCTTCATAACCTTTGATAGGTGCGCCAGCTTCACGAAGGTTGCTTAGAGTAATACCTACACCACCACCGATACGTGAAAGTTGAAGAGCTGAGTTGATAGAACGTCCGATAGAGTTCATGTCATCAGTTACTTGAATCAAGAAACAAGATACCAACTCCCCACGACGAGCACGACCTGCGTTCAAAAAGGAAGGAGTAGCAGGTTGGTAGCGTTGGTGGATGATTTCATTGGCAATATCAGTCGCAATTGCTTCGTCCCCGTCAGCAAAATAAAGTGCATTAAAGAAGACACGGTCTTCCATACTTTCAAGGTAATATTCACCGTCATTAGTCTTCAAGGCATACTGGTTGTAAAACTTATAGGCAGCCATGAATGATTTGAATTGGAAGTTTTGGTCTTTGATAAATTGATGCAATTCTTCCAAAAACTCTGGACGGTATTTCTTGAGAAATGCAGTTTCGATGTAGTTGTGTTCAATGAGGTAGTTGATTTTATCAGTAATTGAATCAAAAACCATTGTATTTGGAACCACATTCTCTTTAAAGAAGGCATCCAAGGCTTCCTTATCTTTATGAAGCATGATTTGTCCATTAACAGGACGGTTGATTTCGTTATTGAGACGGAAGTAAGTTACGTCCTCAAGATGTTTTAATCCCATAAAATTTCCTTTATCTAATTACAAAAGAAAGGCCTCTAAGTTAGCCCTAGAAGCAATCTCTTCTGGATGATGTACTAAGATTATGCTAATTGTTTCAGTTTTCCTGGTTGGAAGCCTGAAAAGACTTCAGTTGGTGTTTGGATAACAGGAGCAGCGCTGAAACCGAGCTCTTTAACTTGATCGATGTACTCTGGTTGCTCGTCGAGATTGATCTCACGATAAGCGACATTGTTGCTGTCCAAGAAACGCTTGGTCATCTTACATTGGACACAGTTGTTTTTAGAATAAACGGTTACCATTTTCGTAACTCCTCTTTCAAAATAGATTACTTTCTTAGTATATCAGAAAAAAAAACTTTGTCAAACTTTTTAAACTAAATCTTGTGCTAAAAAGTTACAGTTTCAAAAACAAAGCACAAGATATAGTGTTTTGTCAGAGTGTAAAATTGGGTTTTCATTGAACTATCAAAGTTTATCAAAACAAAAAAACTATATACTGTATATTGGTAAGATAAATAGAAGATTTTCAGCAAGTTATCAGAAAGGAAAACGAAGAAAATAGCAAAAATCGTAAGAACAGGAATAAGTCTAGCTGAGACAATACTTTAATAAAATAGAAACTGTAATATTTACGAAAAAAAGAAATTTTCTACACAAGATGTCCCAATATTTTGTATTAGAATATCTAAAATATAACCAAAGTGGAAATGACAGATTATGATGTATTCATAAAAATGGATCATTGGTTAATTTTATATAGGATACTTATGAGTTTCGTATCCTTTCATAAGGAGTATATAAATACAATGTTTGAAAAAGTTCATTTTATGTGATACACTATCTGTGATTATAAGATTAAAAAATGGATATCTGAATGCTTTTGTTTGATAGAGAATGTTATCAGATTATAATTAGATTAAATGAATGAAAGAACACAGAATTAGGAGGCGCGTGGTGAAAGAAAATGATGTTATTTTAAAACGGCAATCGACTCAAATATTTTTTAAGAATGGTGATACGGATTTTTTCTTCAATTGGTTGTTAGGAATCGGTGAAATTTTTGGTTTCTCTCATGGAGAGCTTTATTATCTTGCTCAAAGATTGGGGAACTCACCAAAGCCTGATGACTGGAAAAATGTATTTTTATCGCATGTAAACTACCTTGAACAAGAAGCAAGTAATTCAGGATTGAGTGAACAAACAAAGGCGCAGTATTATCTTGCACAGACCTACTCACTTCGCTCGGCAATCCAATTTACCGATCCATTTTCTGAAGAGTATTTACCGACCGTTCGTCAAATGGAGAAGGTGTTTTCTAGTGCAATTCATTCACTAGGTGCACCGATTGAAAAATTAACTATTCCCTATCAGGGTTCTTACTTGCCTGGTTATTATCTTCATAGCGACGATAATTGCCCAACGATAATCATGATTGGTGGAGGTGATACTTATCGCGAAGATTTATTTTACTTTGCAGGATATCCTGGATGGATACGAAATTATAATGTTTTAATGGTTGATCTTCCTGGTCAAGGGAGCAATCCTAGTAGAGGGCTGGTCTTTGATGTGGATGCTTCTATTCCAATTTCATTATGCATAGACTGGTTGGAAAATAGAAATCCTAAACTAAATTATTTAGCTATTTATGGTGTCAGCGGAGGGGGATATTTTACTGCACAAGCTGTCGAAAAGGATCCAAGAATTCATGCTTGGATTGCTAGTACCCCTATTTACGACGTTGCAGAACTTTTCAGAAAAGAATTTGGATCAAGTTTGAAAGCACCTAGTTGGTTAATAAATGCCATTTTAAAATTAGCTGGAAATTGGAATGAATCAGCAAATTTAAATCTTAAAAAGTATGCATGGCAGTTTGGTACTTCTGATTTTAAGAGTGCTATTGATGATGTATTTAACCATGCAAAGATTGTGGATTACCAAAAAATTCAATGCCCATGCCTTTTTATCATGGGAAAGGGTGAGGGTGCTGAACTGCAGCATCAAACTAAGGTAATTTATGAAGAACTTAAATCTAAAAATCAACAAACTAAACTTCAAGTATTTGAGGCGGAAAGTGGTGCGGACGCTCATTGCCAAGTCAATAATCTAAGACTCGCCCATAATGTCGTTTTTGATTGGTTGGATACTTTATTTGAATGGAATCAATCAAAGTTTTAGTTCTACTTATACCACTTAGATATATCTACCTTTTTACTGTTAGGGGCTACAAACTTATTTTACTTTAAGTAGCAAATTGGATAAATTCTCTACTGTTGATGGTAAGAGTAGGTTTTAGAATTTCAGGATTTGATGAAGTCTTTTCAAATAATGGATTTACTGAGTTATATTAATTATAGTTAAATAGTATTATTTCATTATTTACTAGGATTGTCCTCTGATTGGTATTAAGGGAAAATAGCTTTGAAAATTGAATTTTGATGATGACATTCTTTGAACAATTAGTGTTTAGATATGCTATTTAGTTACTAGAGTGCTCATTTAATAGAAAAAGAAGTAATTTCATTTTCAGTAAAAGTCCATAAAATACTTGAAAAATTATCTAGAAGGTGATATAATACAGTCTTGTAAGGGTTATCACATATAACTCAAAAAAGAAATAACTAAAGGAGAGTCAAACTATGGCTTCTAAAGATTTCCACGTAGTGGCAGAAACAGGTATTCACGCGCGTCCAGCAACATTGTTGGTTCAAACAGCTAGCAAATTTGCTTCAGATATCACTCTTGAATACAAAGGTAAATCAGTAAATCTTAAATCTATCATGGGTGTTATGAGTCTTGGTGTTGGCCAAGGTGCTGACGTTACAATTTCAGCTGAAGGTGCAGATGCTGACGACGCAATCGCTGCTATCACTGAAACTATGGAAAAAGAAGGATTGGCATAAGGAAAATGACAGAAATGCTTAAAGGAATCGCAGCATCTGACGGTGTTGCAGTTGCAAAAGCATATCTACTCGTTCAACCGGATTTGTCATTTGAGACTATTACAGTCGAAGATACAAACGCAGAAGAAGCTCGCCTTGATGCCGCTCTACAGGCATCACAAGACGAGCTTTCTGTTATTCGCGAGAAAGCAGTAGGTACGCTCGGTGAAGAAGCAGCTCAAGTTTTTGACGCTCACTTAATGGTTCTTGCTGACCCAGAAATGATCAGCCAAATCAAGGAAACTATCCGTGCGAAGAAAGTGAATGCAGAAGCAGGTCTGAAAGAAGTTACAGATATGTTTATCACTATCTTTGAAGGCATGGAAGACAACCCATACATGCAAGAACGCGCAGCGGATATCCGCGACGTGACAAAACGTGTATTGGCAAACCTCCTTGGTAAAAAATTGCCAAACCCAGCTTCTATCAATGAAGAAGTGATCGTGATTGCGCATGACTTGACTCCTTCAGATACAGCTCAATTGGACAAAAACTTTGTAAAAGCTTTTGTAACCAACATCGGTGGACGTACAAGCCACTCAGCTATCATGGCACGTACACTTGAAATTGCTGCTGTATTAGGTACAAACAACATCACTGAAATCGTTAAAGACGGTGACATCCTTGCTGTTAACGGTATCACAGGTGAGGTTATTATCAATCCAACTGATGAGCAAGCGGCTGAATTCAAGGCTGCTGGTGAAGCTTATGCGAAGCAAAAAGCTGAATGGGCGCTCTTGAAAGATGCTAAGACAGTAACTGCTGATGGCAAACATTTCGAATTGGCTGCCAACATCGGTACTCCAAAAGACGTTGAAGGTGTCAATGACAACGGTGCTGAAGCTGTTGGTCTTTACCGTACAGAGTTCTTGTACATGGATTCTCAAGACTTCCCAACAGAAGACGAGCAGTACGAAGCTTACAAGGCTGTACTTGAAGGAATGAACAGTAAACCTGTTGTTGTTCGTACAATGGATATCGGTGGAGATAAGGAACTTCCTTACTTCGATATGCCTCACGAAATGAACCCATTCCTTGGATTCCGTGCCCTTCGTATCTCTATTTCTGAAACTGGAGATGCTATGTTCCGCACACAAATCCGTGCCCTTCTTCGTGCCTCTGTTCACGGTCAATTGCGTATCATGTTCCCAATGGTTGCACTCTTGAAAGAATTCCGTGCAGCGAAAGCAGTCTTTGATGAAGAAAAAGCAAATCTTCTTGCTGAAGGTGTTGCAGTTGCGGACAATATCCAAGTTGGTATCATGATCGAGATTCCTGCAGCGGCTATGCTTGCAGACCAATTTGCTAAAGAAGTTGACTTCTTCTCAATTGGTACAAACGACTTGATCCAATACACAATGGCAGCAGACCGTATGAACGAACAAGTTTCATACCTTTACCAACCATACAACCCATCAATCCTTCGTTTGATTAACAACGTTATCAAAGCAGCTCACGCTGAAGGTAAATGGGCAGGTATGTGTGGTGAGATGGCTGGTGACCAACAAGCTGTTCCACTTCTTGTCGGAATGGGCTTGGATGAGTTCTCTATGTCAGCAACATCTGTCCTTCGTACACGCAGCTTGATGAAGAAACTGGATACAGCTAAGATGGAAGAGTACGCAAACCGTGCCCTTACAGAATGCTCAACAATGGAAGAAGTTCTTGAACTTCAAAAAGAATACGTTAATTTTGATTAATCGAAAAGTCCTTGCAACTCAGTTGCAGGGATTTTTTTAAAGAATTTTCAAGCTAATCTTTCTTATATAAACCCCAATCTTGAGAAATTTGTGGTCAGAACAAAAAAATGCTTAACTGGTTCATAAAATTCTTGACAAGATGCAAATTTAGGAGTAAACTATTAACCAGTTAAGTAATAGAGAGGAGTTTCTGCAATTTAGAAATGAATTGCAACTAGAAATATCAAAAAAGAAAGTGAGTTTCGATGAAAATTAATAAAAAATACCTTGCTGGTTCTGCGGCAGCTTTAATTTTAAGTGTCTGTTCTTATGAATTGGGACTGTATCAAGCTAGAACGGTCAAGGAAAATAACCGTGTTTCCTATATAGATGGAAAACAGGCGGCACAAAAAACGGAGAATCTGACTCCTGATGAGGTTAGCAAGAAAGAAGGCATCAATGCCGAACAAATCGTCATCAAGATAACAGACCAGGGCTATGTCACTTCGCATGGCGACCACTATCATTACTATAATGGCAAAGTCCCTTATGACGCTATCATCAGTGAAGAGTTGCTGATGAAGGATCCAAACTACCAGCTCAAGGACGAGGATATTATCAGTGAAATCAAGGGTGGTTATGTTATCAAGGTAGATGGAAAATACTATGTTTACCTTAAGGATGCAACCCATGCGGATAATGTCCGTACAAAAGAAGAAATCAATCGGCAAAAACAAGAGCATAGTCAGCATCGTGAAAGAGGAACTTCAGCAAACGATGGTGCGGTAGCCTTGGCGCGTTCACAGGGACGCTACACCACAGAT
This sequence comes from uncultured Streptococcus sp., assembly GCA_902488495.1. Taxonomy (GTDB): domain Bacteria; phylum Bacillota; class Bacilli; order Lactobacillales; family Streptococcaceae; genus Streptococcus. Next base: position 20,102 of record CABTWF010000005.1, read on the forward strand.
GATGGTTATATCTTTAATGCCTCTGATATCATAGAAGATACAGGTGATGCCTATATCGTTCCTCATGGCAATCACTTCCACTATATTCCTAAGAGTGACTTGTCTGCCAGCGAATTGGCTGCTGCAGAAGCCTTTCTATCTGGTAGAAGTGGCCAATCAAATACGCCTACTTATCGCCGTACCAATAACAACAGTGCTAGCAGCGATGTAGATAGATGGACTCCATCCTATAATAATCAAGGCAACAGCTATACGAACACGAACACAGCTAACAACAGTAGCGACGATAACCAAGCAAGTCAGAGTGATGAGGATATTGATAGCCTTCTGAAACAACTTTACGCCTTGCCGCTCAGCCAACGACACGTAGAATCTGATGGCCTTGTCTTCGACCCAGCACAGATTACAAGTCGAACAGCTAGAGGAGTTGCTGTGCCTCATGGGAACCATTACCATTTCATCCCTTATTCACAAATGTCTGAATTGGAAGAACGAATCGCTCGTATTATTCCTCTACAGTACAGTTCGAACCATAGGGTGCCGGATTCAAGACCAGAACAACCAAGTCCACAACCGACTCCGGAACCTAGTCCAAGCCCACAACCTGCACCAAATCCTCAACCATCTCCAAGCAATCCAATTGACGAAAAATTGGTCAAACAGGTGATTCGAAAAGTAGCTGATGGTTATGTATTTGAGGAAAATGGAACATCTCGTTATATTCCTGCCAAGGAACTTTCAGCAGAAACTGCTGCAGCCATTGATAGTAAACTAGCTAAGCAAGAAAGTTTAGCTCATAAGCTAGGAGCTAAGAAAACCAACCTCCCATCTAGTGATCAAGGATTTTACAATAAGGCTTATGACTTGCTAGCAAGAATTCATCAAGACTTACTTGCTAATAAAGGGCGTCAAGCTGAATTTGACACTTTGGATAAACTCTTGGAACGTCTCAATGATGCCTCAAGTGATAAAGTCAAGTTGGTGGATGATATCTTGGCCTTTCTAGCACCGATTCGTCATCCAGAACGTCTAGGAAAACCAAAGGCGCAAATTGCCTACACTGATGATGAGATTCAGGTAGCCAAGTTGGCAGGCAAGTATACAACAGAAGATGGCTATATCTTTGATCCTCGTGATATCACCAGTGATGAGGGGGATGCCTATGTAACTCCACATATGACCCACAGTCATTGGATTAAGAAAGATAGTTTGTCTGAAGCCGAAAGAGCGGCAGCCCAGGCTTATGCTAAAGAGAAAGGTTTGACTCCTCCTTCAACAGATCATCAGGGTTCAGGAAATACGGATGCTAAAGGAGCAGAAGCTATCTACAATCGCGTGAAAGCGGCTAAGAAGGTGCCCCTTGATCGTATACCTTACAATCTCCAACATACTGTGGAAGTCAAAAACGGAAGCTTGATTATTCCTCATTATGACCATTACCATAACATCAAATTTGAGTGGTTTGACGAAGGTCTTTATGAGGCTCCTAAGGGGTATACTTTAGAGGATCTCTTTGCGACTGTGAAGTACTATGTCGAACATCCAAACGAACGTCCGCATTCAGATAGTGGTTGGGGAAATGCAAGTGACCATGTTCAAAGAAACCAAAATGGTCAAGCTGATAACAATCATACGGATAAACCATCAGTAGAGAAACCACGTACAGAAAAACCTGAGGAAGAAAAACCTCGCGAAGAGAAACCTCAGAGTGAGAAACCAGAGTCTCCAAAACCAACTGAGGAGCCGGAAGAAGAATCACCAGAGGAACCAGAAGAACCTCAGGTCGAGACTGAAAAGGTTGAAGCGAAGTTGAAAGAGGCTGAAGAGTTACTTGCAAAGATCCAAGACCCCATTATCAAGTCCAATGCCAAAGAAACTCTCGCTGGCTTAAAAAATAACCTGCTATTTGGTGCTCAGGATAACAATACCATTATGGCTGAAGCTGAAAAGTTGTTGGCTTTATTAAAGGAGAGCAAGTAAAGATAGTAGCATTTTCTAGATCCTAAAAACAGGATAGGAGAACTAGAAAAGTTAAAATCGAAAATGAGAACAGAATGTAAGTTCTAGTTCTCATTTTTTTCATGAAAATATGTAAAATATCTTGACATATAGTGTAAATAAAGATAAACTATTTACTAGTTAATTAAATGGTTAAATACTAGTTAAGGAGTAACGATGAAAAAAAGAACATTTCTATTATTAGTGGTAGGTCTCTTGGTTCTTGTCTTAGGAGCATGTAGTCAAAAAGAAAAACAAGAAGCAAAAGGAATGAAGATTGTAACAAGTTTTTACCCTATCTACGCCATGGTCAAAGAGGTATCGGGGAACTTGAATGATGTACGGATGATTCAGTCAAGTAGTGGAATTCACTCCTTTGAACCGTCAGCAAATGACATTGCTGCTATTTATGACGCGGATGTCTTTGTCTACCATTCTCATACGCTCGAATCTTGGGCTGGAAGTCTAGATCCTAACTTGAAAAACTCAAAAGTTAAGGTTTTAGAAGCTTCTGAAGGAATGACCTTGGAGCGTGTTCCAGGTTTAGAAGATGTAGAAGCTGGTGACGGTATTGATGAAAAAACACTCTACGACCCTCACACTTGGTTAGATCCAGAAAAAGCAGGTGAAGAAGCTCAGATTATCGCTGACAAACTTTCGGAGATTGATAGTGCTAATAAGGAAACGTATCAAAAGAATGCTAAAAACTTTATCGCTAAAGCCCAAGAATTGACTAAGAAGTACCAGCCTATTTTTGAAAAAGCGAGTCAAAAGACCTTTGTTACACAACACACAGCCTTTTCTTATCTCGCTAAACGCTTTGGTTTGAAACAACTTGGTATAGCAGGGATTTCACCTGAACAAGAGCCAAGTCCGAGACAACTAACAGAAATTCAAGAATTCGTTAAGACTTATAAGGTTAAAACCATCTTTACTGAGAGCAATGCTTCTTCTAAAGTCGCTGAGACTTTGGTCAAATCAACAGGAGTTAGCCTAAAGACCCTCAATCCTTTAGAAGCTGATCCTGAAAATGACAAAACTTACTTAGAAAATCTAGAAGAAAACATGAATGTTCTTGCAGAAGAATTAAAATGAGGAGATGATGAAAATGAAGAAGAAATACCTTGCTGCAGGATCGGCTCTTGTCCTTTCCCTAAGCCTTTGCATCTATGCATTGAACCAACACCAGGGAGAAGGAAACAAAGATAATAACCGTGTGTCTTACGTTGATGGGAAGCAAGACTCTCAAAAAACAGAGAATCAGACACCAGATCAAGTTAGCAAAAAAGAAGACATTCAGGCTGAACAAATTGTTGTGAAAATTACCGATCAAGGTTATGTGACTTCACATGGTGATCATTTCCATTATTACAATGGTAAAGTTCCTTTTGACGCGATTTTCAGCGAAGAACTGTTGATGAAAGATGCCAATTATCAACTGAAAGACGCTGATATTGTTAATGAAATCAAAGGTGGCTACATTATCAAGGTGGATGGTAAGTATTATGTTTACCTTAAGGATGCGGCACATGCTGATAACGTTCGTACGAAGGACGAAATTGAACGCCAAAAACAAGGTCATACTCACGATGCACCAACTTCTAACAGTGCAGTGGCGCTTGCTCAATCTCAAGGTCGTTATACTACAGATGATGGCTACATCTTTAACCCATCTGATATTATAGAAGATACTGGTGATGCTTATATCGTACCTCACGGTGGACATTACCACTACATTCCTAAGAGTTCCTTGTCTGCTAGTGAATTGGCTGCTGCCCAAGCCTACCTTTCTGGAACTAGAAAACAAGCAAGTGTGACTGACTATCGTCCGAGTCCAAACACAACTAGTCAAACTAGCAATCCGAGTCAAGAAGCTGAAAGACCAAGCAATCCAGAAGAGAGCTTACAGAGTCTGTTGCAGCAACTCTATGCTCTTCCAAGTAATCAACGTTATGCTGAATCAGATGGCTTGATTTTTGATCCTGCTAAGATTTCAAGTAGAACGCCGAGTGGCGTGGCGATTCCTCACGGAAATCACTATCATTTCATCCCATATACAAAACTTTCTGCCTTGGAAGAAAAGATTGCACGTATGATTCCTTTATCTAGCGACAGTGGGAAGCCAACACCTTTGGAAAACCCAAGTAAACCAGCAGAACATCCAGCTCAACCAGATCATCCTCATGACCAAGACGGTGACCATGGAAGTCAGGATACCAACCATGAAGACCATGACCATGATGGAGAGGAGCATGACCACCATCACGGTGAAGAACATGATCATGGTTTTGCAGCTGACCGTGTTATTAGTGAAGATGAGCAAGGGTTTGTAGTTTCTCATGGAGATCACGCTCATTATTTCTTTAAGAAAGACTTGACTGCAGCCCAAATCAAAGCTGCCCAAGATCACTTGAAAGAAAATCATCAGTCTCAGCACGTTCAACCACTTGCAAAGACTGTGGAAAGTTTCTCAAGAGATGCTAGCGATGAAGAAAAAATCAAGTATATCTCACAGACCTACGGAGTACCGCTTGAAGCGATTCGCATTTCAAATGGATTCTTTGTCTTTGGAAATCCGGATCAAGCCTATGATCCAACCCATATCCATCCCTATGCTGTTCGAAAAGAACATGTTCGTATTCCTCTCCAAACTGGGAACCCAGAACTGGATTTCCTAAATGAACTGTATACAACTGCCCTACGTGATGGGGTATCTCCTTATAGTTTACAGGTAGAAAGTGGTAGTTTTGTGATTCCTCACGGAGACCACAATCACTACATCAAGGTTCAAACTAAGGGCTATGAAGTAGCTTTGAAAAATAAGATTCCGGCCCTACAATCGACCTATCAACCTGGAGCATTTGATGAACAAACAGTTCTATCTAAGGTGGATCAACTTTTAGCAGATAGCAGAAGTCTCTACAAAGACCAGCCAATCATGCAGAGACGTGTTGAACTTGCTTTGGGGCAATTCACCGAAAATATGAAAAAACTGGCAACAAACTCAACTGCTGGATACCTAGCAGCCTTGGATCTCTTCGATAAACAATACATCCATGTGGATCAAAGTGTGGCACCGGTTGAAACTTCCCCTTTAGATAAGAAGTACCAAGCCCTTGTAGATAAGATCAATACACTGGATACAGATACTTATGGCTTGCCTAAGAAAGATCTTTTGGTACATTTGCAGGAAGCAAAACTAGCACAGGATGAGGCAGAGTTGGCTGCCATTGAAGCAAAACTGCAAGCCTTGCAAGATTTCCGAGATCGGACAGGGGTTACAACAGTAGAGTACATCAAGTATTTCTATGAACATGTGTCTGATGGTCGTTTGAGAGAAGAACTTCGGAACCGTGTTGCCAAGTTGACATGGGAACTTTACCAGTCACAATCTTTCCTCAAAGCAACCGACTTGAACAAGTTATTCCCAACTATTTACCAAACTAAGCTAGAAGTAGAAGAAGCTCTCAAAGAAGAACCCGTATCTACAAAAGCTGGTAAGACTATTCTAGATACGGAAAAAGTAGATAGTCAAACTGCTAAGACCGCCATCTATGAATTCCTAAAAGAACTCTACGGTGATTTTATGCCAGAAGAGCGGGTTAGCCATGTTAAGAAGGAAGAAGTGGATGCTCTCCTAACTAAAGCTGCTCAACTCCTAGCACGTGTCAAAGAAGATGGTGTCAAACAATCCCTAGCTGAAGAAGCAGCTAATATCAAAGCGGCTACTGAAAAGGAAAATGCAGACCTTGACGAAGCTAAAACACAACTTGAGGATCTTTTAAATCGTATTGCAGCGACTATCCAACGAGAGAAAAAAGAAGCAGAACAGGATCCACAAACGGTGATCATCTACCAAAAACTCTATAATGTCTTGCTCTCTCTTCACAAGTATCTTGAGGATAACAAGGGATCCGATGCTGACTTTGAACGTGTTGATGGCCTATTTGATCAACTTGCAGCCAAAAGCAGTGATAAAGAAGGCCTCCTCACTCTAGCTAAAGAAATCATTAGCTTGAACCAGGAACTCCGTTCAAAAGCAAGTGAAACTGATAGCCAATCTAAGTCTGAGAAAGACAGTGAAACAACTGCTTCTCAATCAAGCGAAAAGCAAGAGAAAAGTGAGTCTGAGACAGGTGCTCAACCAAATGAATAAAAAGAAAGGCGAAGTAGCTGAGCTACCTCGTCTTTTTTAGTCTTTATAAGATACAATGCCAATGATGGTATCCACCGCACGCTCCATAGTTTGAAGGCTGACGTATTCAAAACGTCCATGCATGTTTTCACCACCAGCAAAGATATTTGGAGTTGGAATTCCCATAAAGGAAATCTTAGACCCATCTGTTCCACCACGAATTGGTTCGATAATTGGCGTGATACCTAAATCTTCCATAACAGCTTTAGCAATGGTAACGGGTGTCATGTCTTTCTCAATGACTTCCTTCATATTGTAGTACTGGTCAGTCAGAGTCAAGGTCACGCGATCATTCCCAAGTTCTTGATTCATCTTGTCAGCAATAGACTGCATAGCTGCTTTACGTGTTTCAAAGGCATCCTTTTCAAAATCGCGAATGATGTAGCTTGCACGCGCCTCCTCGACACTACCTGACACATCCATAAGATGATAGAAACCTTGGTAACCATCTGTTAGTTCAGGTCGGTCATTCTCAGGAAGTTGATTATGAAAATCAATTGCTAGCTGAAGTGCATTGATCATCTGACCTTTAGCAGTACCAGGATGGACATTGCGTCCTTGGAAATGAAGCTCAGCAGCAGCTGCTGAGAAAGTCTCGTACTGAAGTTCTCCTAGCGGACCACCATCAACAGTATAGGCAAAGTCAACGTCAAAATCTTCTGCATCAAACTTGTTAGCTCCAACGCCAATTTCTTCATCTGGACCAAAACCAACTCGAATCTCACAGTGTTTGATTTCGGGATGAGCAGTCAGATATTCAATAGCTGTCATAATCTCAGCAATCCCAGACTTGTCATCAGCACCCAGCAAGGTCGTGCCATCGGTTGTGATGAGGGTTTGGCCCGAATATTTCTCAAGACTCTTAAAGTCAGCTGGATCCAGTTTGAAACCAGAATCACCCAAGTCGATAACTCTACCATCGTAGTTTTCGATGACTTGCGGATTAACTCCCTCAGCATTAAAGTCAGCAGTGTCCATGTGGGAGATGAAGCCAATCTTGCGTGTCAGGCTGGGATCATTAGCTGGTAAGGTACCAATAGCAAAACCATTTGGAAGGTAGTAGACGTTTTGCAGACCGACACGTTTCATTTCGGGAATAAGAACATTGGTCGCAAAATCTACCTGGTTTTGCGTACTTGGAGTAGTAGTAGAGTGTTCATCAGAACGAGTATTGACCTTAACGTAGGTCAAAAAACGATCTAAAAGGTTCGGATAAGTCATAAAAACTCCTTTAACAATCATAAAATAGAATGCAAACTTCGGAAAAAACCTTATTCTGAAAATTTCATGAATTTTGAAAAAATATAATAATTCAAATTCAATAGACTTTCAAATGAAATTTTGGATATTCTAGAATAAAATATATGCATTGATATTTTATGAGATTTTTTTATTCTTTTTTCATTTTACCATAGAATAGTTTGAAAGACAAAGAAGAATCATACTCTTTTATTAATTAACATAATATAAAATTAATCATATTAATTGACACTGCGTGAACTTTATTGTACAATTATCTTGTAAATGTCCTAGATTGATATAGTAACAATATTAGTACATTCTAGTTAAGGAGAATAAAATGAACATTCGCTTCGATTTTAAGAAAGTTCAAATTATTGCACGCCGTTTAGTTACACTGTTAGCTATTCTCTTTTTGTGTGCTCCGATAAGTCTGTTAAATGCTGATTCTACTACAGAACCTCAGACAACCCTTCATAAAACAATTACTCCGATATCAGGACAGGATGACAAGTATGAGTTGTCATTGGATATCACGTCCAAACTGGGAACGGAGACCCAAACGGATCCCTTGGATGTTGTTTTAGTAGCAGACCTCTCAGGAAGTATGCAGAATCAGGATGTCCAATCTTTTGATGGACGGACGATCAGTCGGATTGACGCATTGAAAAATACTCTAAAAGGAACAAATGGTCGTAAGGGCTTAATTGATACCATTCTATCCAATTCTAATAACCGTTTATCTATGGTAGGATTTGGTGGGAAAATTGACAATAAAAAGAATGATCAGTATTGGGATGGAAATAAATGGAGACTTTTTAGACCATACTGGCCCTATGAACGGATGACAAAATACTATGATGGCGTTTCACCATGGGATGATGCTAACACGATTTTAGGATGGAGTAACAATGCTCGTGCTGCTAAAACAGCGGTATACAACATGAGTATTGCAGGAGGTAATTCCATTGGTACTGAGTCAGGTATTGGTACCGGGACCAATATTGGGGCTGGATTAACCTTGGCCAACCAGTTAATGGGAAGTGCAAGATCTAATGCTAAGAAAGTCGTTATTTTGCTTTCAGATGGCTTTGCGAATATGGTCTACGATGCCAATGGTTACACTATATATAACTACAATAACGAAGATCCTAATATCGAAACAGCTCCCCAGTGGTTTTGGGATAGATTAAATAATAATCTAAATAGTCTATCATATAGCTTGGCTCCAACACTTGATGGTTTCTATTCGATTAAATTTCGTTATTCAAACAATGTCGACAGTATTACCAGTCTGCAATATTATATGAGGCAACATAATGCCTCCATTCCAAATGAAATATTCTCTGCAAATGATGAAGACCAGTTACGGGACAGTTTTAAAGATATCACTGATAAGATTCTGCCACTGGGAATCCACCATGTGTCCATCAAGGATGTTCTTTCTAAGTATGTCCAGCTATTACCGAACGGATCGTCAGAGTTTCGTGTAGTGAAAGAAAAGGATGGTAGCAGTGAAATATTAACCGAAAATCAAGTAACTTTTGATTCCAAGACAACGTCAGAAGGATTAGTGGAAGTTACGGCTAAATTTTCTCCGAATTATTCCTTAGAAGATGGAGCTAGATATGTCCTTAAATTTACTGTTACATCTAGTCAAGAAGCCCTGGATGCTATTGCTGGTGATAAAAAACTAGAGGCTGGTGATGCTGAAGGTTCGGATGTCAATAAACTCTACTCCAATAAAGGTGCCAGTGTCACCTATTCCTATGGAATAGGCACCTCTCAAACCAAGACCAAAGAATACTCTGACAACCCAACCTTTAAGCCTTCAGATCCATTAACGGTACCAGTGGAAGTTGAATGGCAAGGTGTGACGGGTGCGAGAACTGTCATTACAGCTGATCAACCGAGTAATGTTGAACTGAAACTGGTTCAAAAGAACAAGAACGGAGGTCCTGATAATCAAGACTATCGAAAGACCAATGTGAATGTTAGTAAAAACGTATCTAATGAAACGAGGAACTTTGAAAAAGTTGCCAAAGGATATCAATACGATTTAATTGCACCAGACGTCCCCGCCTTTACCAAAGAAATAAAAAATGTTGGTACAGAAACTAAACCATCCTTCAAGGTAATCTATAAACAATTGCCAAGTCTGACGATTAAGAAAGTGTTGGAAGCTGAAAGTAACTTGAACAAAGAGTTTAGGATTAAGGTAAAACTAACCTCTCCTAATTCTACGCCATTGAATGGAACTTTTGGCGAGATAACTGTTGTGAATGGAGAAGCGGAGATCCGTGTCGAAAAACGAAAACGTTGGAAAGGTATTCTAAGCTATCTTCCTCGAGGAACCCATTACAAGGTTGAAGAAGAAGCGGCATCAACGAATGGTTACCACGTTACATATGAGAATCAAGAGGGCGATCTGAATAAAGACGAGACCACCATTGTCACAAATCACAAGCTTCCAAGTTTATCAGTCACAAAAAAAGTTACAGGTGTATTTGCCAATCTATTAAAATCCTTCAAGATTACCATTAACATCAGGGATGCTCAGAACAGTCCATTGAATGGAACCTATAATGCAACGGTGAATAATAAAAGAATTCCTTTGCAATTTACGAACGGTCGAGCGTCTATAGATCTAAACAAAGATCAAACCATAAAAATTGATGGACTTCCACTCAATAGTCACTACACTATTGAAGAGGAATCAAACTCTTCTCGTGGATATCAGGTATCTTATGAGAATCAAGAAGGCAAACTGGATGGGGATAAGTCCGCGACAGTCACGAATAATAAGAATAGTGTACCTGAAACCGGAGTTGACTTCCTCAGCAGTACACTCGTGTTAGGAATAATCCTTCCTCTAGGAGGTATCTTCTTTACAATCCTACTCGGCTATCTAGTGGTACATAGGAGAAAATAATGCTACTTAAAAAGAAACATAAGAAAACAGTAACACAAGTCAGTCGGGATAAGTCTCCGCCGAGTGTATGGGGAGATATCCTCTACTTAGTCAGTAAGCTTCTGATGGTTGGGTTTGTACTGGCCACCCTTTACTTTTTTGTCTTTGGACTATTGAGATACAATGACGATGGCATGAAGCCAGCCTTAAAAGATGGCGACTTGGTTGTCTACTATAGGTTGGATAAACGTTATTCGATTGGTGACCTGCTCGTCTATAGTTATAAGGGCAAGGAAAGAGTGGCGCGTGTCATAGCAACCGAAGGAAGTACGATCGATATAAACGAAAATGGTCTCATCATCAACGGTTCTCCTCAACAAGAGCAGGATATCTACAAAGAAACGCTGCTCTATAAGGAAGGGGCTACCTTCCCAATGAAAGTCCCAGCAGGACAACTCTTTGTCCTCGGGGACAATCGAACAACGGCTGTAGATAGTCGTGCTTTTGGAACCATTCCTATACAGGATACCCATGGCAAGGTGGTAACAGTCTTAAGGCGACGGGGCTTTTGATGATAATTTATGAAAAAAGAAATTTAAAAATAAAAGGAATAATCATGAAAAAAACATTTTTGAAAAAATTAGTTACTGCAAGCATTGCAGCTGTAACCGCCTTGTCGGTCTTTAGAGGAGTGCCAACATTTGCGGATGATAATGATGTGGCAACTGCCAAAGCAACTGGTGAAACAAGCGCAAAAGTTTCTATTAATAAGGTGTTGAATATTGCGGAAGGAATTACAACACCTGAAGCAACCTTTACTTTTACTTTCACCCCTAAAACTGGTACATCATCAAATGGTGCACCTTATGAAACGATTGATTCTTCTAATGGTCAAATTACAGATAAAAATGTATCATATTCTGGAACAGACGTTTTAGCAACTGGACAAACTAGCATAAAGAAAGAAACCGGCGATATTTTTAGAGAAGTGAACTATACACATGCTGGTGAATATGTCTATACTGTTGCTGAAAAACAAAATGTTGGTTGGAAAGTTATTCAAAAAAATGGTTCACCTATTGATTTTATGACATATGATAATCGCAACTATGAAATGCACGTTATTGTTAAGAACAAAACTACAGGAGGAACATATATTTCTTCTGTGTATTTTAAACAAGTATCCCCAAGTGTGAATGGTAAAGTAAAACCATCTGAAAGTGGAACTACTTACAAATATGATCTTTTCACTAACATCTATCGTAAAAATGCTGGTAAAATTACAGATCCAAATGAACCAAACCCTAATAAACCAAATGTTTCAAAAGTTGACCCAAATGCTAAATCTTTAGTAATTAAAAAAGTTGTATCAGGTGCTACTGCAGATAAATCAAAAGATTTTACTTTCAAGCTTACTTTCACAAAAGCATCTACAGAAACTTCACAATCAATCACTGGTAAAATCGGTGAAACCTCAAAAACATTTGTCTATGGTCAAGAAACGACTATAACACTACGTCACGATCAATCTTTGGTGTTTGACACAATTCCTGCAGGTACTCGTTATAAATTGGTTGAAACAGGATCTCAAGGTTACACAGCTTCAGCTGCATATAAGGAGAACGGAGCATCAAAAAATCAAGCTGGTACAGTTTCTACAAATTTCACTCAAGATAGTATTCTTATTGGTGAAAAACCAAACGATAACACTATCACAAATAGCTTACCAGATGTTACCCCTACTGGTCTCTTGATTGACAACCTTCCTTTCATCTTGATGATTGGTCTTGGTTTGGCTGGATTTGTTGTTTTGTCTAAAAAACGCAGACAAGCTTAAGCAAGTGGTTTGACCGATGAAAATCAAGCGTGAGAAACCAAAAAGGAGTTTGTCTAGGCGTCTGGTCCTTGCTGTAGATGCATTGATGAATCATATCTTGCTCCTCTTGGCAGCCTTAGTCTTTCTCTTTGGTTTCTACGCTCTTTGGGATGCCAATCAGGTTTATTCTCAGGCTTCATCAAGTGAGTATGAGGCCTATAGACCAGTGAGTACTACTGAGAAGGATGAGCTTGCTAGTTTTTCTGGCTTTCACAAGCTACAGCAAGTCAACCCAGAAGTTCTCGGTTGGATCAATGTCTATGGCACCAATATCGACTATCCCTTAGTCCAAGCCAAAGACAATGAAAAATACCTGAACAAGGATTCCAAGGGTGAATTTGCAGCTACAGGGGCTATTTTCCTTGAGGCTCGAAATGAATCCAAGTTCGAAGACTTTAATACCATCATCTACGGTCACCATGTAGAAAATGGGGTTATGTTTGGAGATGTAGCAAAGTTTTCTGATAAGGAATTTTTTGACCAGCATCGCTACGGCAGTATTTACTATAATGGTGTTGAAAAAGGTCTTGAGATCTTTGAGATGCTTGAGGTAGACGCCTATGACTTTAACATCTACGATCCAGGTATTAATGGGGATGATCGGCGTCAAGAATATATCGATCACTTACTCTCAGTTGCCATTCACAAACGAGACATTACACTGGGGCCAAATGACCATATCATCCTTCTCAGTACCTGTTTCCTAGACGTAACAAATGGGAGACATATCGTAGTTGCCAAGATTACGGATACGGTTCCAAAGAACACCTTCCATACGAAAAAATCAAAACCATTCCCTTACAGTGTCTTTGATGATTCATCGCTCGGACGATTTCTCTCATCGATTCCTTTGTGGATATGGTACATCATCTTGTTTATCTTGCTCTTGCTATTGATCTTCTTGCTCATCATCCTCTACTTGATCTTGCGTCGTAGAAGAGAAGCAAAAGAAGGAGCAGATACCATTACTGACTAAACTACTAATAAAAGAGAAAGGGACAGCCTCTCTTGCTCTTTTATTTTCAAGGCTAGAAAGGAGAAAGAAGGAAATATGAAAACAAGTACGAGTCACAAAACCATAAAGGTCATTCTATCCCTTTTTCTAGCTTTTTTCTGTCTTTTTACAGCTGATAGAGTTCTTGCGAGTGACTACGATCATTATAATCCCATTGAAAAGGATGCCAGCAGTACGGGCTTTGAAACCCTGCAGCACCTCAACAAGGATGTTTGTGGTTGGATTAGCCTTGATGGGACAAAGGTAGACTATCCCCTCTTGCAGAGTCAGGACAATGTCAAATACCTTGACCGCAATGCTTTTGGCGATTATACTGTGTCAGGTTCTATATTCCTAGACTATCGTTTTAATCCCAACTTTACTGACTTTAACACCATCATTTATGGTCACTCCATGGCTTCTGGTGCTATGTTTGGGGAGATTCAAAAATTTGCGGATCAAGATTTTTTTGAAAAGCATCGCTATGGCTCTATCTACTACAATGGTCGTGAACGTGGTCTGGAGATTTTTGGGATTTTAGAAGTAGATGCCTATGACACGGAGATTTACCGAACTTTGAGTTCCAACGATGAGGAACACCAGGCCTACTATCAATATCTGCTAAGTAAAGCCAAGTACAAGCGAGATGTCTCCTTGACCTCAACGGACAAGATTGTTTTGTTAAGCACCTGTTTCCTTAACATTACCAACGGAAGACATATCCTCTTAGCTAAAATAACGGATACGCCAGCAAAAGCAGCTCAAGATAAAAGTGGAGAAGCTGTAGGAACACGGTATTTCGATCACGGAATTCCCAGTCATTGGATTTATATCCTTGCCTTTCTCCTCCTGATTATCGTTATTTTACTCCTTGTCGTTATCATCCTAATCATGAGACGAGATAGAAAAACAAAAGAACAAAAGAAATAGTAGACGTCGGAAGCGTTTACTATTTTTTTCTTTCATGATAGAATAGATAGTGAAAATAATATCATAAGGATGATAACATGAAAAAAGCTATATTAATGATGACCTTTGGATCTCCAGAGGAGATTAGTTTTGAAGGAGTAGCAGAATTTTTTACAAACATTCGTCGTGGTGTTAGACCCCAAGACCACGAGATCCAGACCCTCTATGACAACTACGTCCTTATCGGTGGGACGCCCTTGCAGCGGATTACACGTGAGGAGGTTGATTTAGTCAAGGAACGTTTAGGCGAGGAGTACGGTATCTACTTTGCCAACAAGTTTTCTCGTCCCTTTATCCCAGACGTGATCAAGCAGATGGAAACTGATGGTGTTGAAGAATGTATCTGCTTGATTTTGGAACCTCATTATTCCTTTTACTCAGTCATGGGGTATGAAAAGTTTTTGGAAAGTCAGCAAATCCGATTTTTAGTCATTAAGGACTGGTATCAACAACAGGCTTTGCTGGACTTCTGGACAGATGAGATTAACAAAATTTTACGAGACGATGTAAGAGAAGAATCTTTCAAGGTGATTTTTTCAGCCCATAGCGTCCCCATTTTTGCCTTAGACTATGGAGATCCTTATATCGATCAGATTTTCGATAATAGCAAGCTCATTGCTGAACAAATCGGCCTAACAGCCGACCAGTATACCAATACTTGGCAGAGCGAAAGCGATATTGGAATCCCTTGGATCAAGCCAGATGTCTTAGAATATTTACGAGAACAAAAGCAACATCCAGAGCATTATATTTTTGTCCCGATTAGCTTTATCAGTGAACATATCGAAGTCCTTTTTGATAATGATGTGGAATGTTATGAGTTGTGTCAAGAATTAGGTGTCACCTACCATCGTCCACCTATGCCCAATACGGATAGCCGTTTAATTGACGCTTTAGTTGCTACTGTACGAGCCAACGAAAACAAAGAATTTAAAGCTTTTCTCCCAGAAGAAGAAACCTTCGATGAGTTAGCACCTTCGGCAACTACCAAGGACATTATGGAGGAGACAGACGACCTTCAGATGCCAGAATTTGTCAAAAAGCTCATTGAGAAAAAAGGCCGTGAAAATGTGAAGATGCCTTACTTAATTAAGAAAATGCTCGAAAAAGCTGGGAAGTTACCAAAAGAGTAAAGAAAAAAGGATTTAGCTTAAAGCTAGATCCTTTATCTGTTTTATTTTTTCTCAAGAAGAGCTTTGATTTCTTGAAGAACTTCAAGTTCAGTTGGAGCAGCAGGTGCTTCCTCAACTACTTCCTCTTTCTTACGAAGGTTTTGCGCTTTTTCCATAGCTTTAATAACGAAGAAAAGCACAGTACCTACAACGAGAAAGTTGATAATAGCACTCAAGAATTTACCATATGTAACACCATTCCATGCAAGCTCAGCGATGTTTTGTACTTTCGCAGCTTCCAAAGCTGGGTTCAATAGAAGTGGAGTGATGATATCATTAACAAAAGAAGTAACGATAGCACCAAATGCAGAGGCAATGATCACACCGACAGCGAGGTCAACGACATTACCACGAAGCAAGAATTCTTTAAGATCCTTTAACACTTTCATAAATTCCTTTCCTAATTTTCTAATTTATTATATCCTAAAATGTGACAAAAAGCAACTTGAACGCTCAAAGTGGTCAGTTGTTCCCTTTAAAAATATAGATTTTACTGAAAATATAGTTTAAAATGATGATCAAAATTTGTGCTAGGATAGTTTCAATCGTATTAACCCTATCTATATTAAATTCGACAAACTGGCCAATAATGTCAGGAAAGGTTGTAACAAAGATATAAGTTAAAAGAACGTCAAGACCAAGAGTAGAGAGACGAGCTAAGAAAAATTTAGCCAGGCGAGTCGGCCAATTTCTTCTCTCTTGTTTAAAGACGATTGTATCATTTGTGAGAAAGGCAAAGAGAATCCCGATAATATTAGCGAGGGCAGTTGCGAGGATTTCCTGGTGGCTGATATGGTAAATAAGTAAACGCGATACAATAGAAATCAAAGTCGTAGCACCACCGAAAAATAGGTAGGAGAGAATCTCGTTATCAAAGAAAGCTCTTATTAGTTTTTTCATGATTTTAGTATAGCATAAAGTCATATATTGTGCTATACTGGTAAGGTTGATTCAATCAACCCTTGGTGCTTAGCTTCTTTCACCAAGCATATTTTACGCGGGAAACCGCTAAAGGAGAAAACATGAAAAAATTAACTGTTCGTGACATGGCAGACATCGCTATCGTTGCTGCAATCTATGTAGTTTTGACTATTACGCCACCAATCAATGTTCTTAGTTTTGGGGCGTATCAGTTCCGTATTTCAGAAATGTTGAATTTCTTGGCCTTTTACAACCCTAAATATATCATCGGTGTGACAATTGGATGTATGATTGCTAATTTATTTAGTAGTTTTGGCCTAATAGATGTCTTTGTCGGTGGAGGTTCTACCCTAGTTTTCCTTAGTCTAGGGGTATGGCTCTTTGCAAAATACAGCAAAGATTACCTCTTTAACGGATTGATTCGAAAAGATCATTTCTTCTTTTCAATCCTCTTCTCCATTTCAATGATTACCATTGCAGCTGAACTTCATATTTTGACAGAAGCTCCCTTCTTCTTCACATGGTTCTCTACTGGAATTGGTGAGTTTGCATCACTTATCGTAGGAGCGATTTTGATTGGTAAACTGGGACAGCGAATCGATCTAACAAAATAAGAAGTTTATAAGCTAGATTATTGCTAAATCTAGCTTTTTTTCATTCCATAAAATTAAAAGAGAGCGCTTGACAAGAACATAGAACTATAGTATACTTTTTAGGTAAGCTGATTTAGCTCAGTTGGCAGAGCGCATCCATGGTAAGGATGAGGTCGCCGGTTCAATCCCGGCAATTAGCATTAAATAGATAGAAAAACCCTTATTTACAAGGGTTTTTGTTATGTCTGCCCCAAATTTTTCAAAGATATTTCTTATGCACCTGTATAAATGAAGCAAAGCGTTTTGGCTGTTGACAAAAGTGACTCTATCTAGTAGAATAGTAGATGCGATGAGTCGATAGGTAGTCTTCGGACTGCTATTGAGCATAAGGAGGTCATAACGCAGGAGCGGACCTTGATGAGTTGTGTGAACCTGCTCATCACATGAAGATGCCTCTTAGTCCCTGGTCAATGACTAGGGATTTTTAGTTTTCAGAAAATATAACCCCAAAATGCTTTTCAATTTCTGGAAAAAGTAGTATAATACATCTATTATAGAAATTTTTAGAAAATTCCGAAAGAGGTTATTTATGGGATATACAGTTGCTGTAGTCGGCGCGACAGGTGCTGTCGGAGCTCAGATGATAAAAATGTTGGAAGAATCAACACTTCCAATCGATAAAATTCGTTACCTTGCTTCTGCACGTTCAGCAGGCAAGACTTTGAAGTTTAAAGACCAAGATATTACGATTGAAGAAACAACTGAGACAGCTTTTGAGGGTGTTGATATCGCACTCTTCTCAGCAGGTGGTTCGACATCAGCTAAGTATGCACCATACGCAGTTAAAGCTGGAGCGGTAGTAGTAGATAATACATCTTATTTCCGTCAAAATCCAGATGTTCCTTTGGTTGTTCCAGAAGTAAATGCTCACGCACTTGATGCCCACAACGGGATTATTGCCTGTCCTAACTGTTCAACAATCCAAATGATGGTGGCTCTTGAGCCTGTTCGTCAAAAATGGGGCTTGGATCGTATCATCGTTTCAACTTACCAAGCAGTTTCTGGTGCAGGTATGGGAGCGATTCTTGAAACACAACGTGAACTTCGTGAAGTCTTGAATGACGGTGTGAATCCACGTGATTTGCATGCGGAAATCTTACCTTCAGGCGGTGACAAGAAACACTATCCTATCGCCTTTAACGCTCTTCCACAAATCGATGTCTTTACTGACAATGATTACACTTACGAAGAGATGAAGATGACTAAGGAAACGAAGAAAATCATGGAAGATGATAGCATTGCAGTGTCTGCAACCTGTGTACGTATTCCAGTCCTGTCAGCTCACTCTGAGTCTGTTTACATTGAAACAAAAGAAGTGGCCCCAATCGAAGAAGTGAAAGCAGCTATTGCAGCCTTTCCAGGTGCTGTTCTTGAAGATGATGTGGCTCATCAAATCTATCCGCAAGCTATCAATGCTGTTGGTTCACGTGATACCTTTGTCGGTCGTATCCGTAAAGACTTGGATGCAGAAAAAGGAATCCACATGTGGGTTGTTTCAGATAACCTTCTCAAAGGTGCTGCTTGGAACTCAGTTCAAATCGCAGAAACGCTTCATGAGCGTGGATTGGTTCGTCCAACAGCTGAGTTGAAATTTGAATTAAAATAGTCATATCGTTTAGGAGTTCAGATGAACTCCTTCTTTGAAATAGAGAGGTGTTTCTCATGTCTTATCAAGATTTAAAAGAGTGTAAAATCATCACAGCCTTTATTACCCCTTTCCATGAGGATGGTTCCATCAACTTTGATGCCATTCCAGCCTTAATTGAGCATTTATTGGCCCATCACACAGACGGCATTCTTCTAGCTGGAACGACTGCTGAGAGTCCGACTCTGACCCACGATGAAGAGTTGGAGCTATTTGCGGCTGTACAAAAGATTGTCAATGGACGTGTTCCTTTGATTGCAGGTGTAGGTACCAATGATACACGTGACTCGATCGAATTTGTCAAAGAAGTCGCAGACTTTGGTGGCTTCGCTGCTGGACTTGCTATCGTACCGTACTACAACAAACCTTCTCAAGAAGGGATGTACCAGCACTTTAAAGCTATTGCGGATGCATCAGATTTACCTATTATCATTTATAACATTCCAGGACGTGTGGTTGTCGAATTGACTCCAGAAACCATGCTTCGTTTGGCTGACCATCCAAATATCATCGGTGTTAAAGAATGTACCAGTTTGGCCAATATGGCTTACTTGATTGAGCACAAGCCAGAGGAATTTTTGATTTATACTGGTGAAGATGGTGATGCTTTTCATGCTATGAATCTTGGTGCGGACGGGGTTATTTCTGTTGCCTCTCATACAAATGGAGATGAGATGCACGAGATGCTCACTGCAATTGCAGAAAGCGATATGAAGAAAGCAGCAGCTATTCAACGCAAATTCATCCCTAAGGTCAACGCCCTCTTCTCTTATCCAAGTCCTGCTCCAGTTAAGGCTGTTTTGAACTATATGGGATTTGAAGCTGGACCAACTCGATTACCTCTAGTTCCAGCACCAGAAGAAGATGCTAAACGCATTATCAAGGTTGTTGTAGATGGTGACTACGAAGCAACTAAGGCAACTGTAACAGGTGTCCTTAGACCAGATTACTAATAAAGACAATAAAATCCATGATAGAAAGAAGGATCATGGATTTTTCTTATTTTCCTAGACAGAATTGGCTAAAGAGTTGGGTGATGAGTTCATCAGGTGCGGCATCTCCAGTGATTTCACCGAGAATTTCCCAAGTACGAGTCAAGTCAACTTGAAGCAAATCAACTGGCATCCCCAGTTCAAGACCTTCATTAACTGCTTGTAGGCTTTCAACAGCCTTTTCAATCAAGGAAATATGACGGGCATTAGATAGGTAAGTAGCATCTTGCTCAACCAAACCAGCATTTTCAAAGAAGAGGTTGTTGATTCTCTCTTCAATCTTATCGATATTTTGATTTTTAAGAACTGAAATACGGATAACATCTTCAGGGAGTTCCGAAGTTTCAATTGCTTCTGGTAGGTCAGTTTTATTGAGTAGAATAATGCGGTTAGTATCCTGACTGATTTCTAAGAGTTGTCTGTCTTGTGCTGTTAGTGGCTCACTAGCATTTAGCACTAGTAGTACCAAGTCAGCTTCCTTGAGGGCTTTTCTCGAACGCTCAACACCGATTTGTTCCACGATATCATCTGTTTCCCGAATACCAGCTGTATCAATCAATTTGAGAGGAACACCATTGATGTTGACGTATTCTTCGATGACATCACGGGTAGTACCAGCGATGTCTGTAACGATGGCCTTTTCTTCACGCAGGAGGTTGTTGAGCAGGCTCGATTTCCCAACGTTGGGACGACCGATGATGGCAGTTGAAATTCCCTCACGGAGGATTTTACCTCGACGTGCTGTCCTAAGGAGATTAGTTAGCAATTGCTCAAACTCCATAGTTTTCTCACGGACAACAGCAGTAGTAGCTTCCTCAACATCATCATACTCAGGATAGTCGATATTGACCTCGACTTGGGCAAGTGTATTGAGGATTTCTTGGCGGGTATTATTAATGAGGTCAGAAAGGGAGCCGTCCAATTGCTTAACTGCAATATTCATAGCCTTGTCTGTCTTGGCGCGGATGATGTCCATCACCGCCTCAGCCTGTGTCAAATCTACACGACCGTTTAGAAAGGCGCGCTTGGTAAATTCACCAGGTTCAGCCAATCGAGCTCCTTCACGGATAGCTAACTGGAGAATCTCATTGGTCACCGCAATCCCACCGTGAGTGTTAATCTCGATAATATCCTCACGAGTGAAGGTCTTTGGAGACTTCATAGCTCCAACCATAACCTCGTCCATGACCTTACCAGTTTGAGGGTCAGCGATATGTCCGTAGTTGAGAGTATGGCTTGCAACCTTGCTCAAGTCTTTTCCTTTAAAAATCTTTTGCGCAATGGCAAAGCTATCTGTTCCGCTCAGGCGGACAATACCAATGGCTCCTTCACCTAGTGGAGTAGAGATAGCAGCGATGGTATCAAATTCACGTGTAATCATACTAATTCCTTTTGTATTTCTTTTCTTAGGATAGGTATCCAAGCATCTCTTCAAATTGTAACAAAATTAGACTATTTCTTCAATGGATGCTACTTGGATATTGAAAAAGCCTAAGCAATTCTGCTTAAGCTGGTTTATTTGGTGCGCATTTCACCTTGAGGGAAGTAGGTTCCTTCTGGCATGTCGTTGATGATGACATGAACGGCTGATTGAGGTGCTCCAGTGTTACGGACAACAGCTTCCGTTACTTCCTTAGCAAGAGCTTTCTTTTGCTCGAGCGTGCGACCTTCAAATAAATCGATGCGTACAAATGGCATAATAGCTTCCTCCACTAGTTTGTGATTTCTTCTATTTTACCACATTTTGCCGTTTAAAGCTTCAGAAAATTATGATATACTAGAATGTAGCAAAAATTTAGAAATGGACGTGAAATAGAAGCATGGCACAGTTGTATTATCGTTATGGGACCATGAACTCTGGTAAGACGATTGAGATTCTAAAGGTGGCCTATAACTACGAGGAGCAAGGAAAGGGAGTTGTGATTATGACTTCGGCTCTGGATACGCGTGACGGTGTTGGCTATGTGTCGAGTCGAATCGGCATGAAACGCCCAGCCATTGCGATTGAGGAAACGACGGATATCTTCGGCTATATCCGAAACTTACCTGAAAAACCTTACTGTGTGTTGGTTGATGAGGCCCAGTTTCTCAAGCGTCACCATGTTTACGACCTAGCTCGTGTTGTTGATGAGTTAGACATACCTGTCATGGCTTTTGGTTTGAAGAATGACTTTCGCAATGAATTGTTCGAAGGTTCCAAATATCTCTTGCTCTTAGCAGACAAGATTGACGAAATCAAGACCATCTGTCAGTACTGTAAGAAAAAGGCGACCATGGTGTTGCGTACTCAGGATGGACTGCCCGTTTATGATGGCGAACAAATTCAAATTGGTGGCAATGAAACCTATATCTCAGTCTGCCGTAAACATTATTTTGCCCCTGAAATCAATAAGGAGAATGAAGAAAAATGAACATCTATGATCAACTACAAGCTGTAGAAGACCGTTATGAAGAATTAGGAGAATTGCTCAGTGACCCTGATGTCGTTTCAGACACCAAGCGATTCATGGAGCTTTCAAAAGAAGAGGCTTCAACTCGTGATACGGTAACAGCCTACCGTGAGTACAAACAAGTTCTTCAAAACATCGTTGATGCCGAAGAGATGATTAAGGAATCAGGCGGAGATGTGGACTTGGAAGAAATGGCCAAGCAAGAATTGAAAGATGCCAAGGCTGAAAAAGAAGAGTATGAAGAAAAATTGAAAATCTTGCTCCTTCCAAAGGATCCAAACGATGACAAGAACATCATCCTTGAAATCCGTGGAGCAGCTGGTGGAGATGAAGCAGCGCTCTTCGCTGGAGATTTGCTAACTATGTACCAAAAGTATGCAGAAGCCCAAGGCTGGCGCTTTGAAGTCATGGAAGCTTCTATGAATGGTGTCGGTGGTTTCAAGGAAGTGGTTGCTATGGTTTCTGGTCAATCTGTATATTCTAAGCTTAAGTACGAATCTGGTGCCCACCGCGTCCAACGTGTCCCTGTGACAGAAAGTCAAGGTCGTGTCCATACATCAACTGCGACAGTTCTTGTCATGCCTGAAGTGGAAGAAGTAGAATACGATATTGATCCAAAAGACCTTCGTGTTGATATCTACCACGCATCAGGTGCTGGTGGTCAGAACGTCAATAAGGTTGCGACTGCCGTTCGTATCGTTCACTTGCCAACCAATATCAAGGTTGAGATGCAGGAAGAACGTACCCAGCAGAAGAACCGTGAGAAGGCCATGAAAATCATCCGTGCGCGTGTTGCTGACCATTTTGCTCAGATTGCACAAGATGAACAAGACGCTGAGCGTAAGTCGACAATCGGTACTGGTGACCGCTCAGAACGTATTCGTACTTATAATTTCCCTCAAAACCGTGTCACAGACCACCGTATCGGCTTGACCCTCCAAAAACTAGATACCATTTTGTCTGGAAAATTGGATGAAGTTGTGGATGCCTTGGTTCTTTATGACCAAACACAAAAATTAGAAGAATTAAACAATTAATGAAATTAGCTCAATTATTTTCAGATTTTGAAGAAGAGTTGATCAGACAAGGAGAGGAAGCAGAAAGCCTCTCTTTTGTCTATCGTAGCTTAAAAAATCTCTCATTTACGGACTTTGTCTTTGCCCTCCAGCAAGAAGTAACAGAGGGAGAAAAACAATTTGTAGAAGAAATTTTCCAGCAGCTAGTAGCTCACAAACCAGCTCAGTATATCATCGGACAGGCAGATTTCTTTGGAATGCAGTTAAAAGTGGATGAGCGGGTTTTGATTCCTCGTCCAGAAACAGAAGAGTTGGTGGAACTCATCCTAGCTGAAAATCCTAAAGAAAATCTCAAGAACTTGGATATTGGTACTGGAAGTGGTGCCATAGCCCTCGCACTAGCAAAAAACAGACCAGATTGGTCAGTGACAGCAGCAGATATTTCACAAGACGCCTTAGAGCTTGCATCAGAGAATGCTAAAAATCAAAATCTTAATATATTTTTTAAAAAATCTGATTGTTTTGCAGAAATTTCTGAAAAATATGATATAATTGTATCCAATCCACCCTATATCTCTCGTGAAGATGAGTCAGAGGTCGGTTTGAATGTTTTGCATTCGGAGCCTCATCTAGCTCTCTTTGCAGATGAGGATGGCCTAGCTATTTACCGCAGAATTGCGGAAGATGCAAAAGACTATCTCACAGATGGTGGTAAGATTTACCTTGAAATTGGATACAAGCAAGGTCAAAGTGTTCCTGCGCTTTTTAAGAAACATTTTCCTGAAAAACGAGTACGAACACTCAAAGACCAATTTGGTCAAGATAGGATGGTTGTAGTTGATGATGGACAGGATTAGACAAGAGTTGGAAAAGGGCGGAGCTGTCATTCTGCCTACAGAGACGGTTTACGGTCTTTTTGCTAAGGCCTTAGATGAAAAAGCTGTCGACCATGTTTACCAACTCAAACGTCGTCCTAGAGATAAGGCGCTCAATCTTAATGTTTCTTCTCTAGAGGACATCTTGCACTTCTCAAAGAATCAGCCAACTTATCTCCAAAAGCTTGTAGAGACCTTTTTACCGGGTCCCTTGACCATTATCCTCGAAGCCAATGACAGAGTTCCCTTTTGGGTCAATTCTGGACTTGCAACGGTGGGATTTCGGATGCCGAATCACCCCATTACACTGGATTTGATTCGAGAGACAGGTCCTTTGATTGGGCCATCCGCCAATATTTCAGGTCAGGCAAGTGGAGTGACCTTTGCTCAAATTCTACAAGATTTTGACCAAGAGGTTTTGGGTCTGGAAGACGACACTTTTCTAACTGGACAGGATTCGACGATTTTGGATTTGTCTGGAGACAAGGTGAAAATCTTACGCCAGGGGGCGATTAAGCGAGAAGATATTCTTGCTCGGTTGCCAGAGATTTCTTTTGAGGAGGAATGAGATGCTAAGAAATTTGCAAGAAACAGATGTGAATGTTATATGTGAGATTAACAAAGAGGCTTTGGGTTATTCTTTTAGTCCAGAGGACACAGCTAGTCAACTAGCTAGACTGTCTCAGGACTCCCATCATTTCCTACTTGGCTATGAGGATGCAGCTAGTCATATCCTACTTGGATATGTCCATGCTGAAGTTTATGAATCCCTCTATTCCAAAGCAGGATTTAATATCTTAGGCTTAGCGGTTTCACCTCAAGCACAAGGGCAAGGTATTGGTAAAAGCTTACTACAAGGGTTGGATCAAGAAGCAAAAAGACGGGGTTATGGGTTTATCCGCTTAAACTCTGCCGATCATCGTCTGGGAGCTCATGCATTTTATGAAAAAGTTGGTTATACTTGTGATAAAGTGCAGAAACGGTTTATTCGCATCTTTTAGTTTCTTTTCTTATTGGAAAAAAACTAAAGGACCAGTCACACTATAAAGGAGAAGACCTATGATTTTTGACAAAGACGATTTTAAAGCATACGATGCTGATCTCTGGAATGCTATTGCCAAAGAAGAAGAACGCCAGCAAAACAATATCGAGTTGATTGCTTCGGAAAACGTGGTTTCCAAGGCTGTTATGGCAGCTCAAGGGTCTATCTTGACAAACAAATATGCCGAGGGGTACCCAGGACGCCGTTATTATGGTGGAACTGATGTAGTAGACGTGGTAGAAACTCTAGCTATTGAACGTGCAAAAGAAATTTTCGGTGCTAAATTCGCCAATGTCCAACCTCACTCAGGAAGCCAAGCTAACTGTGCGGCTTACATGGCCTTGATTGAGCCAGGTGATACCGTTATGGGGATGGATTTGGCAGCAGGTGGACACTTGACCCACGGAGCTCCAGTTAGCTTCTCTGGTCAAACATACAACTTTGTTTCTTACAGTGTGGATCCTGAAACGGAACTCTTGGACTTTGATGCTATCTTGAAACAAGCCCAAGAAGTAAAACCAAAACTAATCGTAGCAGGTGCTTCAGCCTATTCTCAAATTATCGACTTCTCAAAATTCCGTGAAATCGCAGATGCTGTTGGGGCTAAGCTCATGGTGGACATGGCTCATATCGCTGGTTTGGTGGTAGCCGGACTTCACCCAAGCCCAGTGCCATACGCTCATATCACTACAACAACGACCCACAAAACCCTTCGTGGACCACGCGGTGGTTTGATTTTGACTAATGACGAAGAACTTGCTAAGAAAATCAATTCAGCTATTTTCCCAGGTATTCAGGGTGGTCCTTTGGAGCATGTTGTGGCAGCTAAAGCTGTTTCTTTCAAAGAAGTTTTGGATCCAGCCTTCAAGGAATATGCTGCCAATGTTATCAAGAACAGCAAGACTATGGCAGATGTCTTCTTGCAAGACCCTGATTTTCGTATCATTTCTGGAGGAACTGAAAACCACCTCTTTCTAGTGGATGTGACTAAGGTTGTAGAAAACGGAAAAGTTGCTCAAAACTTGCTGGATGAAGTCAATATTACCCTAAATAAAAACTCAATTCCTTACGAAACCTTGTCACCATTCAAGACAAGTGGTATTCGTATTGGAGCAGCAGCCATTACTGCACGTGGATTTGGTGAAGAAGAAAGTCGCAAAGTGGCTGAACTCATCATTAAAACTCTTAAAAATGCAGAAAATGAGGCTGTTTTAGAAGAAGTGAGAAGCGCAGTCAAAGAATTGACAGATGCCTTCCCATTATACGAGGACTAATACTTTTATGGACATTTATATTAAGAAAGCTATTATCCATCAGTTCAGCCCAGATGATACCGAGCTGTTCTTAGCGGATAAGTTTCTCAATATCACTCCAAAAATCGAAGAATACCTACGCAAAAAAATCGAACGCGTGTATTCAGATGAAGCCAAGACTGGGATTTTCGAAGAAGAAAATCCCTTCTTCAATCACATCACAGACGATTTGTTGGAGACATCAGTAACACTGGCTAATCTTTGGAAAGAGGAATTCAGTATTTCTGAAAACCTCAAGACCAATGACTTGGTTTTTGTTGAGTTTTCTAAAGAAGGTGTAGAGCATTTCGCTTTCTTACGAATTGCCCTGCGGGAAACCTTGACCCACCTTGGGGGAGAAGTTGATAATCCAATCAAGCTAACTCAGAATAACTTGCCTGGATTTGGAACGGGGGCTGATGAGGCCTTGGTGGTCAATCTTCAAAGTCGCAAGTACCATCTGATTGAAAAACGAATCAAGTACAATGGGACTTTTTTGAACTACTTTTCAGAAAATCTCCTAGCTGTTGCCCCTAAGATTTCGCCAAAAAAATCCATCAAGGAATTGGAAAAAACGGCTCAGAGAATTGCAGAGTCCTTTAACACAGATGATTTTCAGTTTCAATCCAAGGTCAAATCAGCGATTTTCAACAATCTTGAAGAAAGCAATGAATTGTCGCCTGAAAAATTGGCTAACGACCTTTTTGATAACAACCTGACAGCTCGTCTAAGTTTTATAGACCAAGTCAAGGAAGCTGTACCAGAACCAGTCCAGTTTGATGAAATTGATGCCAGTCGTCAGCTCAAGAAATTTGAAAACCAAAAACTTTCCTTGTCAAACGGAATCGAACTCATCGTTCCAAATAATGTCTACCAGGATGCCGAGTCTGTTGAGTTTATCCAAAATGACAATGGAACCTATTCTATCTTAATCAAAAATATTGAGGATATTCAAAGTAAATAATGTTTAAATTTATAAGAAGAATGCTAGTGCTAGCAGTCCTTCTTTTTGCTGGATACAAAGCCTATCACATTCGTCAGGATGTAAAGCAAGTCATGACCTACCAACCTATGGTTCGGGAAATCCTTAGTGAAAGAGATACACCAGCCAATGAAGAATTAGTGCTTGCCATGATTTATACCGAAACGAAAGGAAAAGAGCGGGATGTCATGCAGTCTAGTGAATCTGCTAGTGGTACTACCAATACCATTGATGATGATGCCGCAAGTATTCGACAAGGAATTCAAACTCTAACAGATAACCTTTATCTTGCACAAAACAAAGGAGTGGATGTATGGACAGCCGTTCAAGCCTATAATTTTGGACCTGCCTATATAGACTTTATCGCTCAGAATGGCAAGGAAAATACACTAGCATTAGCCAAGCGTTATTCCCGAGAAACGGTCGCTCCTATCCTTGGAAATACCACTGGGAAGACCTACACCTACATCAACCCAATTTCTATCTTTCATGGTGCAGAACTCTATGAAAATGGTGGAAATTATTACTATTCGAGACAGGTACGCTTTAACTTTTACATCATGAAATTCTTTAATTTCTTTTAAGCATCTGGTTTTACCAGGTGTTTTTCACTATAAGCTTTCTTTAAGATTGATTTATTACCCTAGAAAGGTAAAGGAGGGAATATCCCATGAGAAAAAAATTCTTTCTAACAAGTGCTGCAGTTTTGTGGGCTGTAACAGCTATGACAAGCGTCCACGCAGCAACTGATGTTCAAAAAGTAATCGATGAAACCTATGTACAGCCTGAATATGTGCTTGGTTCTTCTCTATCTGAGGACCAGAAAAACAAAACCCTTAGCAAACTTGGCTATGACGCATCAAAAGACACCAAGGATATCAAAACTATGACACCTGATATCTATTCGAAAATTATGAATGTGGCTAATGATGCTAGCCTACAACTCTATTCGTCGGCTAAAATTCAAAAGCTGGGTGACAAATCACCTCTAGAGGTCAAGATTGAAACGCCTGAAAATATCACCAAGGTGACGCAGGATATGTACCGTAATGCAGCAGTGACCCTGGGAGTTGAGCATGCAAAAATCACAGTTGCAGCTCCTATTCCCGTTACTGGTGAGAGTGCCCTAGCAGGGATTTACTACTCGTTAGAGGCCAATGGTGCTAAAGTACCACAAGCCAATAAAGACTTGGCTCAAGAAGAGTTAAAAGCCTTATCTGATATCAATGCTGAAAACAAGGACAAGTCAGGCTACGATGCCAATAAACTCAATGTGGCTTTGGCAGATATCAAGGCAGGAATCGCAAAGGCAAAAGAAGCCAAAGGAAATCTGACAGAAGAAGATGTCCGCAAAATCGTTGAAGACACGCTAAAAAACTACAAACTTGATCAGGTTATAACAGGAAACCAGGTCAACATCATCATCAATTTTGCACTTAACCTCTCGAAGAGTGACATCTTGAATAATGCTGATTTCACTAAAACCCTAAAAGACCTCAAGGAAAGCATTGTTTCCCAAGCTGGAGATAGCTTTAAAAATATCAACCTCAACTTTGATGCCAATAAAGCGCTAGAAGACGGGGGCAACTTCTTTAGCTCCCTTTGGCAAGCCATTGTCAACTTTTTCAAGAGTTTTGGTGCTTAGGTCATTTCATGATATAATAGATGGTAACAGAAATGTTGCCGTCTTTTTTGTCGGCCGATAGAAAGTGAAAAATATGTTAAAGAAAAATGATATTGTAGAAGTTGAAATTGTTGATTTGACCCATGAAGGTTCTGGGGTGGCCAAGGTAGAAGGTTTGGTTTTCTTTGTAGAAAATGCTCTACCAACTGAGAAAATCCTCATGCGTGTCCTTAAAGTCAATAAAAAGATTGGCTTTGGGAAGGTTGAAAAATACCTCGTTCAGTCACCTCATCGTAACCAAGACCTTGACCTAGCTTATCTACGCTCAGGTATCGCTGATTTGGGACATCTTGCCTATCCCGAGCAGCTCAAGTTTAAAAGCAAGCAAGTCAAAGACAGTCTCTACAAGATTGCTGGTATTATAGATGTAGATGTTGCTGAAACGCTTGGTATGGAAAATCCTGTCAAGTATCGTAACAAGGCTCAGGTACCTGTTCGTCGAGTGAATGGTGTCTTGGAAACTGGTTTTTTCCGTAAGAATTCGCACGACCTCATGCCTCTTGAAGATTTCTTTATCCAGGATCCTGTTATTGACCAAGTCGTAGTAGTTCTACGCGATTTGCTTCGTCGTTTTGATTTAAAACCTTATGACGAAAAGGAACAGTCTGGCTTGATTCGGAACCTTGTGGTGCGTCGTGGCCATTATTCAGGACAAATCATGGTTATTTTGGTAACTACTCGTCCTAAAGTTTTCCGTGTGGAACAATTGATTGACCAACTAATCAAGCAGTTTCCAGAGATTGTGTCTGTCATGCAAAATATCAATGACCGAAATACCAATGCGATTTTTGGTAAGGAGTGGAAGACTCTTTATGGTCAAGACTATATTACGGACCAGATGTTGGGAAATGACTTCCAAATCGCTGGCCCAGCCTTTTACCAGGTCAATACTGAAATGGCAGAGAAACTTTATCAAACAGCTATTGACTTTGCAGGATTAAAAGCAGATGATGTGGTTATCGATGCCTATTCAGGGATTGGAACGATTGGATTATCCGTTGCAAAGCATGTTAAAGAAGTCTACGGTGTTGAAGTGATTGCAGAAGCAGTCGAGAATAGCAAAAAGAATGCCCGACTAAACAATATCTCAAACGCCCACTATGTCTGTGACACAGCTGAAAATGCTATGAAGTATTGGCTCAAGGAAGGTATTCAACCAACTGTTATCTTGGTTGACCCACCACGCAAGGGTTTGACCGAAAGCTTTATCAAAGCAAGCGCTCAAACAGGAGCAGACCGCATTGCTTACATCTCCTGCAATGTCGCAACCATGGCGCGTGATATCAAACTCTACCAAGAGTTGGGATATGAGTTGAAGAAAGTCCAACCGGTGGATTTGTTTCCTCAAACGCACCATGTTGAGGCGGTAAGTTTGCTAGTCAAGGAGTAAAACGACGAAGATTAGCATTTACTTCCGCCCATGCGATAGCTGTCCGTGATTGACAAGTGCTAGCACGCAGACAGAACGGAGATAGCGAACCGCTGAGTGTGTCGCTCTGCTCGTAAAAGCTTAGAAACCTTTGAACGAAAGGGATAATGAAAGCCTTGATTGCAAGGCTTTTTGCTTTATGGTGGGTAAGTATCAGAGTGAGAAAATTTTTGGAATGAGTAGAAGTGATAGCTAGAAATTATCAGTTTCTATTTCCATTTACCCTGTGGGTACGTGTTTGTTTCCATTGACAAGGAGTTTGTGGGAATAGAAATGTACCCACCTTGTTTGAATCAAGTGAAGTGTAGTTGAAGGAAATCTGTTGAAAGCAATACTTCATTTTACCGAATAAGTAATAATTTAGGCAACTTCAAATCGATTAAAAAAAACTATTTTAAAGGTTAAGAGTAGACAAAAATTGTCCACTCTTTTTTGCAAACTCAATTTATCAATAAATGAAATGAGGGAATGTAAAATGAAATATTTTGAGGTTGAGTTAGAAAATCCTGATGAATTTTTAAAACTACAAACAGAAGATTTTGTGAAAGCTAATCGCTTGCTACTAAGGAAGATAATCCAGAGCGTTACAGTCTATGAAGAAAACTTCGTCATATCCTTTAAATCTGGCATCGAATTGGAAGTATGAGTCTCATTCCATAACTTTTATATTGAACATATCATCTTGTTGTGTTATACTATAAATTGATATAAACAAAGATGTAGGAGGAACCGAAACTATGACAGCCTCAATGCGTTTAAGATAAGCTGGCAATAAAAAAAGCAGAATCTATACCCGATGATAGGCTTTTTTGTTGTGCTTATTTATACGATATTGAGCATTCATTAGTTACGGTGAGGATATTGGTTATTTAACTATACCTTTATTTAACTATGTCTTTAATATGAATGTTTCCAAATTGTATGTATGCAGACCAAAAGCCACATTGTGGGGTTTGGCCTGCATTTTTTATTGCCTAGAATGCTATTCAAAATAGAAATTCAAGCAAAATAATATGCAGGAGATAATATAAATGGAAAAATACAACAATTGGAAACGAAAATTTTATGCAATATGGGCAGGGCAAGCAGTATCATTAATCACTAGTGCCATCCTGCAAATGGCGATTATTTTTTACCTTACAGAAAAAACAGGATCTGCGATGGTCTTGTCTATGGCTTCATTAGTAGGTTTTTTACCCTATGCGATTTTGGGACCTGCCATTGGTGTGCTAGTGGATCGTCATGATAGGAAGAAGATAATGATTGGTGCCGATTTAATTATCGCAGCAGCTGGTGCAGTGCTTGCTATTGTTGCATTCTGTATGGAGCTACCTGTCTGGATGATTATGATAGTATTGTTTATCCGTAGCATTGGAACAGCTTTTCATACCCCAGCACTCAATGCGGTTACACCACTTTTAGTACCAGAAGAACAGCTAACGAAATGCGCAGGCTATAGTCAGTCTTTGCAGTCTATAAGCTATATTGTTAGTCCGGCAGTTGCAGCACTCTTATACTCCGTTTGGGATTTAAATGCTATTATTGCCATCGACGTATTGGGTGCTGTGATTGCATCTATTACGGTAGCAATTGTACGTATACCTAAGCTGGGTAATCAAGTGCAAAGTTTAGAACCAAATTTCATAAGGGAGATGAAAGAAGGAGTTGTGGTTCTGAGACAAAACAAAGGATTGTTTGCCTTATTACTCTTAGGAACACTATATACTTTTGTTTATATGCCAATCAATGCACTATTTCCTTTAATAAGCATGGAACACTTTAATGGAACGCCTGTGCATATTTCTATTACGGAAATTTCCTTTGCATTTGGGATGCTAGCAGGAGGCTTATTATTAGGAAGATTAGGGGGCTTCGAAAAGCATGTATTACTAATAACAAGTTCATTTTTTATAATGGGGACCAGTTTAGCCGTTTCGGGAATACTTCCTCCAAATGGATTTGTAATATTCGTAGTTTGCTGTGCAATAATGGGGCTTTCGGTGCCATTTTATAGCGGTGTGCAAACAGCTCTTTTTCAGGAGAAAATTAAGCCTGAATATTTAGGACGTGTATTTTCTTTGATCGGAAGTATCATGTCACTTGCTATGCCAATTGGGTTAATTCTTTCTGGATTCTTTGCTGATAAAATCGGTGTAAATCATTGGTTTTTACTATCAGGTATTTTAATTATTGGCATTGCTATAGTTTGCCAAATGATAACTGAGGTTAGAAAATTAGATTTAAAATAAACAATATTGGAGGAATATTTATGTATCTTATTTTCATGTAACTCTTCCTGCTAAAATCGCAGGGTTTTCCCTGCATACAAGCAAATGAAAGCATGCGATTATAGACAGGAGGAAATGTTATGGAATTAATATTAAAAGCAAAAGACATTCGTGTGGAATTCAAAGGACGCGATGTTTTAGATATAAATGAATTAGAAGTATATGATTATGACCGTATTGGTTTAGTAGGAGCAAATGGTGCTGGAAAAAGCACTTTACTCAGGGTACTTTTAGGAGAATTAACTCCCCCAGGATGTAAAATGAATCGTCTGGGTGAACTTGCCTATATTCCCCAGTTGGACGAAGTAACTCTGCAGGAGGAAAAAGATTTTGCACTTGTAGGCAAGCTAGGTGTTGAGCAATTAAATATACAGACTATGAGCGGTGGTGAAGAAACAAGGCTTAAAATAGCACAGGCCTTATCGGCACAGGTTCATGGTATTTTAGCGGATGAACCTACGAGCCATTTAGACCGTGAAGGAATTGATTTTCTAATAGGACAGCTAAAATATTTTACAGGTGCACTGTTAGTTATTAGCCATGACCGCTATTTTCTTGATGAAATAGTAGATAAAATATGGGAACTGAAAGATGGCAAAATCACTGAGTATTGGGGAAACTATTCTGATTATCTTCGTCAGAAAGAGGAAGAACGTAAGAGCCAAGCTGCAGAATACGAACAATTTATTGCGGAACGTGCCCGATTGGAAAGGGCTGCGGAGGAAAAGCGAAAACAGGCTCGTAAAATAGAACAGAAGGCAAAAGGTTCTTCAAAGAAAAAAAGTACTGAAGACGGAGGGCGTTTAGCTCATCAAAAATCAATAGGAAGTAAGGAAAAAAAGATGTATAATGCTGCTAAAACCCTAGAGCACAGGATTGCGGCCTTAGGAAAAGTAGAAGCTCCGGAAGGCATTCGCAGAATTCGTTTCAGGCAAAGTAAAGCATTGGAGCTCCATAATCCATACCCTATAGTCGGTGCAGAAATTAATAAAGTATTTGGGGATAAGGCTCTGTTTGAAAATGCATCTTTTCAAATTCCGTTAGGAGCAAAAGTGGCGTTAACTGGTGGTAATGGAATCGGAAAAACAACTTTAATCCAAATGATCTTAAACCATGAAGAAGGAATTTCTATTTCGCCTAAGGCAAAAATAGGTTACTTTGCACAGAATGGTTACAAGTACAACAGTAATCAGAATGTTATGGAGTTTATGCAGAAGGATTGTGACTACAATATATCAGAAATTCGTTCAGTGCTAGCATCTATGGGGTTCAAACAGAACGATATTGGAAAAAGTTTATCTGTTTTAAGCGGTGGAGAAATTATAAAATTGTTGCTTGCTAAAATGCTCATGGGTAGATATAACATCCTAATAATGGATGAACCCAGTAACTTCCTTGACATACCAAGTTTAGAGGCTTTGGAAATACTAATGAAGGAGTACACCGGAACTATCGTGTTTATCACCCACGATAAACGATTACTCGAAAATGTAGCAGATGTAGTTTATGAAATTAGAGATAAGAAAATAAATCTGAAACATTAAATTTAAGGTAGTCGCTGGTCAGTATAGTCTGTTCTGGTTGGCGACTCCATTGTTAAAGAGTATAAAGACTTTAGATTTTATGAATATTAAAAATAGGAACAGTCAATTGAACTGCTCCTATTTTTCTGCTAAATATATTGTAGTTTTCTTATATGTATAATGATAGATTAGCGGATTCTCATCTACGGTACTTACTTCAAATATGAAGAAGTGATCGCGGTTATCTCTGGACTTTTCCTTATTGAGGACAAAGTAATTCTTACGTGAAGTCGCCATTGTTTTTAGGATATCATCAGTTAGGAAGGTCAATGGAATATTCATGTTAGAGTAGCGGTAGAAGTCACGTTCAAAATCTTGGTAGCTCTCGCTATAATAGTCCATTTGTAGGTGATTACGCTGAAACTCAAGCTGATTCATAGAGCACCTCCTCGACAAGTTCAATACTAATAATGTCTTTTAATTTCAAATTGATGTGACCTGTTGTAGTTTTTATCAAAATGAAATCTTTGGTCAGACTTGGTATTGTTCCAGTGTAGGAAACACGCTTGTTTTTTTCAATCACTTGAATGCGTGTGCGTAGCTGCCCGGCGTATACTTGACTGAGGAGTAATAATTTCTTCTCTAGTGATAAGTCAGACATGTACGTTACTTTGTTTGTATCATCAGAGAGTGCTGATGCATGTTCAGATAGGAAAAAGCCCATCCATTTTTGCATCTTTGTATCCTGGTACTCTCTTGCTGATTGAAATGGTAAATATGAACGGTCAATCATATCAAATCCTTTCTATGCAGAGGCAAGGGTATTTTTATCAAATTGAATCGTAAAACCTTGAATTCCCCCACCTGTGTAACATTCTTTAAAGCGATTGATTACCTCAGTATAGATTATCACAGATGAGCTTGTTGGCTTAATGCTAAATGTAAATTCCAATGGTAATCGGTTTTCAGATTTAGCATGTACTAGTCGTATCGATATTTCAGTTGTTTTGAGTTTTCTCTGACGAAGTTTTGAAGTTGCTGTTTCAACGATTCCATGTAAAAATCTTTCAAGCATTTCAATATCATTACATCCTTTGCTACGGATTTCTGAAAATTGTACTGTATTTTTTTCTTGTTTCATTTTAATCCCTCCAATCCACCCGCGGAATGACCACCGATAAGTTTACTGCGTTCAATATTTCTGGAACCTTCAGTTAGGACGGTTCCTTTTTGTATGGCTAAAAAACCAAACTGTTCTCTGACAACATCAATAGCTGTCTGAAGTCTATTATCTTTTTCAATTTGTTCTACATCATCAAAGAGTGATAGTAGAGTATAGCTTTCATCTACGAAGCCACTATAAGATACACCAATTTGTCTCACTGCACCAGAGGTGTATTTTTTCGGAATAATACAAGTACATGACTCACCATTGTTTTGGGGAGATTTGCGGGTTCAATTTTATTCTGAGCATTTATAGATTTTTTCATCTCAGTCCTAGAATAGCCAATATGAATAGAAACGACAGTAGTCAATACTAGGGCTACTGTTCCGTTCCACAGTATCATTTAAAAATCATTTTCACACCCTTTCGTCTATTAGTATAGAAGAAAGCTCTCAGCACATGTCGAGTGTGTAGCTTTGCTTGTAAAAGCCTAGAACATTTTGATAAATCGCAATAATGAAAAGCCTTGGTTTCAAGGCTTTTTGTATTGGCGTGGGGGAGTATTATAGTGAGAAAATTTTTGGAATGAATAGAAGTGATAGCTAGAAATTATCAGTTTCTATTTACATTTACCCTGTGGGTATGTGTTTCTTTCCATTGACAAGGAGTTTGTGGGAATAGAAACGTCCCCACCTTACATATCTCCAGAATGGGCGATTGAAATTGAGACAATTTAATAGAGATAAGCTCTTGTTATGTTTCTTTTAAGTCAATAAACTAACAATACTCAAAGTATGCTCAAAAATATGATATAATCTAGGACATAAGGCAATACTGTTTTAAAGTATTTTCTCTTAACCATGTCTCGTTAGACAAATCTGATTCGTCTGGTTTTCTAATGGATTTTAATGCTGACTTGGTTTTATAGCCATTATGCTCTCCATTATTTTAGTGTAGAACACTTTGGTTATTAGTTTTTTGTTACATTGTAAGCAAATCAATAGAGATAGAAAAAGGAATTATATGTTTAGTTATGAGGTTGTAGCAAGTTTTAACGACTTAGAAAATGCTATTTATACAACTATTTTAGAAAATGAAAATATATCCTCTATGACAATCAAGGAATTGGCCCAACTTGCACATGTATCAGTTGGAACCGTACAACGATTTTGCAAGCATCTAGGATTTGATGGATATAGCCATTTTAAGATTGCTTATAAAGAATATTTAAAAAATGAGCAAATTATTTTAAACAATCAAGACAATCATTCTTTGAAGTTATTCATTGATTATACTGAGCAAGATACTTTTTTGCAGCTGATTATGGAGGCTGTGGCAATCTTAAAGAACGTTGAACAGATTGTTTTTGTCGGAATTGGTTCCTCTGGAACTTTAGGTCGATATGGAGCGCGCTATTTTTCAAATATTGGCAAATTTAGTATGTGTATTGAAGATCCTTGGCAACCAGTGCTACAAAACAGTATGGAAAAAACTTGTGTCATTGCCTTATCCGAATCTGGTGAGACTTCTCAAACATTGAAAATTGTACAAAAATTAAAGGAAAAAGGTTGTCCAGTTATTGCCATCACAAATACATTGGAATCAACATTGTCAAGGCTATCTGATTGCTCCATAACCTATCATGTTCCTCAATTATTTTTAAATGGGTTTAATATTACGACGCAGGTACCTGTTATTTTCATTATTGAAATGTTAATGAAACAACTATATACTACAAAAGCATAAGGGTGTCTATGAATTTATTTGATTATCATAAAGTAAAAGGGCTAAATAATAGTGAATTAAGCGTGTATAATTTTATATTGCAACATAGAGATAAAGTTGCTACGATGACTATCAGAGAGCTATCGACATCTATAAATCTATCGACAACAACCATCATTCGTTTTGCGAAAAAGATGGGATTTGATAGCTACAATGATTTAAAGTATGTCTTGTCAAGGTCAGAAGATAAGGAAAATAAACATCGTCACTACTTTCCTATTGATATTCCAGCAATACAATTTTTACAGACTAGTGTTCAAGATGAAGCTTTAAAAAAACAACTATCAGAGATAGCAGACTTGATCGTTCAAGCCAAACAAGTTATCTTTTTAGGGGTGGGTACTAGTCTAAGTTTGGCAGAATATGGCTCATATCTTTTTTCTGGAATCGGTATTTTTAGCTTTGCTATCACTAACCCATTTTATTCTCTGAAATTGCATCATTCTAATTTGGAGGATGTTTTGGTTATTGCTCTAAGTGTCAGCGGTGAGACAGAAGAAGTTCTAACTCTGGTACAGGGATTCAAAGAAAGAAATGCTAAGATTGTTAGTCTGACAAATACAGATATTTCCACTTTATCACAGCTATCGGATATAAATTTATCCTACTTTATGCCAGTTGCCTATGCAGATTCCTCGCTACGTTCCACTAATTTGACCACTCAGATTCCAGTTGTCTATTTTTTAGAATCCTTACGTTACCAAGTTTATTTAAAAAAATAGGAGTGAAAACTCTTGTTTTTTTTATGTAACAAATATTGTTCGACTGTACATTTATTTTCTATCTCAATATCTATTGTCAGCAGGTACAGTATGTTATAAAATAGACTTGTTCATAGCGCTAGTACAAAATACAGAAAGGATTGGTAAAATGGCAAAAATACCAGAAGGCTTTTTATGGGGTGGGGCAGTTGCTGCTCACCAAATTGAAGGAGGATATGATAAAGGTGGAAAAGGCATTTCGATAGCCGATGTGATGACAGTTGGAAGTGCTAGCCACTCTCGACAGATTACTGATGGCGTCTTACCTGACGAATATTATCCGAATCATGATGCAATAGATTTTTACAGAACCTATAAGGACGATATACAATTATTCGCTGAGATGGGATTTAAGTGTTTTCGAACTTCGATTGCCTGGACTCGTATCTTCCCAAATGGAGATGAAGAAGAACCTAACGAAGAAGGGTTGAAATTTTATGATGATTTATTTGATCAGCTTCTAGCTCATCAAATTGAACCGGTCATCACACTCAGTCACTTTGAAATGCCCTATCATCTAGTTACTAAGTATGGTGCTTGGCGTAATCGCAAGTTGATTGATTTCTTTGTTCGTTTTGCGAAAGTCGTCATGGAACGATATAAGGACAAAGTTAAGTATTGGATGACCTTTAACGAGATCAATAATCAAGGTGCAATTAATGTTCCTTGGTGCTCATGGACTAATTCTGGTGTCATTTATCAAGAAGATGAAAATCCAGTTGAGGTACTACAGCAGGTTATCCATTATCAGTCAGTGGCTTCTGCAAAAGTTGTACAATTGGGTCGGAAAATCAATAAAAATTTCAAAATTGGTTGTATGCTGGCAATGGTACCATTTTACCCGAATACATGTGATACAAAAGATATACTTGCTAGCCAGAAGGCAATGGAGCATCGTTTATTTCACTATGGAGATCTTCATGTTTTTGGAGAGCGTCCTTACTATATTGAGGCCTTTTGTCGAAAAAATAATATCAAACTGGATATTATACCAGAAGATCTAGAAACTCTAAAAGAAGGTTGTGTAGATAATATTGGCTTGAGTTACTATATGAGTGATACAGTGACTGCTACAGCATCTGAGGAAACAGAAGAACTTTTCAAAGATGTTTACACTAAGAAAAACCCCTATATTGAATCAAGCGATTGGGGTTGGCAGATAGACCCTGAGGGATTACGCTATAGCTTAAATCTTTTATACGATCGCTATCACTGTCCGCTTTTTATAGTTGAAAATGGATTCGGTGCTTATGATAAGGTAGAGCCTGATGGAATCCATGATTCTTACCGCATTGATTACCTCAAACAACACATTGAACAAATGATGTTAGCGATTGAAGAAGATGGCGTAAATGTCATTGGTTATACCCCTTGGGGCTGTATCGATATTGTTAGTGCTGGTACAGGTGAAATGGAGAAGCGTTATGGCTTTATCTATGTCGATAAGAATAATAATGGCGAAGGAACTTTGCAACGAATGAAGAAAGATTCCTTTACATGGTATCAAAAAGTGATTGCATCAAATGGAAACGAATTATAAGGAGTAATTAAAATGAATATTGGATTGTTTTGTGCAGCAGGTATGTCAACAAGTATTTTGGTTGAGCGTATGAAAGAAGCGGCTCAGAAAAAAGGGAAAGATGCAACAATTGCAGCTTATTCCATCAGTGAATTGGAACAAAGAGTTGGAGATATTGATGTGGCTCTATTAGGCCCACAGGTTGGTTTCCAACTTGAAAAAGCAAAAGAAATTTGTGCTTCTCACAATGTTCCTGTAGAAGTGATTGCAATGGCTGATTATGGTACTGCAAACGGTATGGCAGTTCTTAAACAAGCTTACATGATGAAAAAATAAGGAGACGATGATGAAGGATAAACTGATTAAAAAGTTTGTTGATAGGATGATGGCCTTTGTCAATACCAAAGGTGTAACAGCGATAAAAGATGGTATTGTTTTCTCTATGCCATTGTTGATTGTTGGCTCCATCTTTCTTATCTTGGCCAATCTTCCAGTTCCAGCTCTAGCAACGATGTTAGAAACTAGTGGTATTACCCCTGTTCTCAATCAAGCAATTGGTGCAACCTTTAATATCAGTGCGATTGTAACAGTCATTGGGATTGCGTATACCTATGCTAAGCTAGAAAAACAGGAGCCGCTTGGGGCAGGTGTCATTGCCCTAGCAGTTTTCTTGCTAATCCAGCCCTCCAGTTTGATTTCTAAAAATGGGGATGTAGTTGGTAACATTATTCTGAAGGATTGGACTTCCGGGAAAGGGATGATTGGTGCCATTATCGTTGGTTTGATAGTAGGAGCAAGCTATTCTTGGTTTTTGAAGAAAAATATCAAAATCAAAATGCCAGATGGCGTACCAACTGGTGTAGCCAACGCATTTTCAGCCTTGATTCCTGCTACTGTTATTATCACAGCGGCAACGATCTTTGTCGGACTTGTTGAACAATTGTTTAAGGTCACAACGATTGAAGTGATTTATAATCTTATTCAAACACCAATGCAAGGCTTGACTGACTCATTGTTTGGTGCGGTGCTTATGTGTTTCCTTGTACCATTCTTATGGATGTTTGGGGTGCACGGCTCAACTGTAGTTGGTGGCATCATGAGTGGCTTGCTACAGGCGAATGCTTTGGAAAACCAAGCCATTTTAGATAAGGGCCTAGAATTAAATCTAGCCAATGGCGGTCATATTGTGACGATTCAATTTTTTGATCAATTTATCAATGTTACAGGTGCCGGGATTACGATTGGTTTGGTAGTTTACATGGTTGCATTTGCAAAATCAAAACAACTAAAAATTCTTGGACGTCTTGAAATGGTTCCAGCCATCTTTAATATCAATGAGCCGGTGCTCTTTGGTTTGCCGATTGTAATGAATCCAGTTTTAGCAACTCCCTTTATATTAACGCCTATTTTATCTTGTATCATCCAGTATTCAGCGATTTATTTTGGACTGACACCTATGTATGGTGCCGTTCAAGTTCCGTGGACTTGTCCTCCAATTATTTCAGGATTTATCATCGGTGGTTGGAAAACAGCCTTGTTGCAAACACTTATTTTGGTTATGTCTTTCTTTGTTTATTATCCGTTTATTAAACAGATGGATAAACAAGCTTTACAAGCTGTAATACAAGAAACAAGCGATTTAGAAGATGAAGATTGGTAAGAGAGGTATTAAAATGGACGAAAAAGTACTCGAAGTGTGTTTTCAAATTATCACCTATGTAGGAACAGCAAAATCTATGTACATCAATGCTATTCAATTGGCTAAGCAGGGTGAATTCGAGCAGGCTAAAGATAGAATTAAACAAGGCGAAGAAGCATTTGTACAGGGACACAATGCTCACCACTCACTTTTGACAAAAGAAATGAATGGGGAATTAAGCGAAACAGGTCTACTTCTGATGCATGCTGAGGATCAGTTAATGAGTGCAGAAGGTTTTCGAACGATTGCTGAGGAATTTATAGCAGTCTATAAACGCTTTGAGGAAGGTAAATAGAGCAAGTTATGAAAGTAAAAAATCAAGCAATGTTAATTACCTATTCAGACAGT
Organism: uncultured Streptococcus sp.; assembly: GCA_902488495.1. Lineage (GTDB taxonomy): Bacteria > Bacillota > Bacilli > Lactobacillales > Streptococcaceae > Streptococcus. Next base: position 61,525 of record CABTWF010000005.1, read on the forward strand.
CCTGGAAAAAATCTGAAAGACTTGAAGTAGGTCTTAATCTCAGCCAAGTCGCCTTTTCCCTTGATTTCCTAGAAAAGAAAGATGAGTCTGCCTATCCGGATTTGTTTATCCACTACAAAAACTTTTGGCCAAACAGTGGGCCGACTCAGGAAGATGTAGACCTGATTTACAAACGGAAGCCACGTGCTCCCTATAGCATTGCCAAGTTTGCTGATGGTAGTGAGGAAAAAGTTTGGTGTACCTTTGATGAGCAACAGATCGACCTCGATGTGACAAGAGAAACAACTCGTCGCTTTATTCAGGAAAATCTGGAACAGCTGGCGGACCACGGAGCTTCCATTATTCGCTTGGACGCCTTTGTCTACGCCAATAAGAAAATCGGCACCAACTGTTTCTTTGTTGAGCCAGATATTTGGGAAATGCTTCATTTTCCGTGTCAGCTATTGGCACCAAAAGGAGTGAAAATTCTTCCAGAAATTCATGAACATTACACCATTCAGCAAAAAATCGCTGAGCAAGACTACTATGTCTATGACTTTGCCCTTCCGATGCTGGTTTTTCATGCTCTTTATTCAGGTAATGTCAAACGTCTTGTTCACTGGATGGAAATCTGCCTCGCAAGCAATTTACAACCTTAGACACGCACGATAGTATCGGAGTGGTCGATGTCAAGGACTTGCTAACAGATGTTGAAACAGAGGCGACAAGAGAAGCCCTCTATGCCCAAGGAGCAAATGTCAAAAAGATTTACAGCTCAGAGGCCTACAATAATTTGGATATTTATAAGAAAAATTGTACCTACTATTCATCTTTAGGAAATGATGACCAAGCCTATCTCTTGGCACGTGTGCTTCAATGTTTTGCACCAGGTATTCCGCAGATTTACTACGTTGGCTTGTTGTCAGGAGAAAATGATATCGAATTGCTCGAATCAACCAAAGAAGGCTGCAACATCAACCGTCACTATTACGATTTGGAAGAAATTGAGCGAGAAGTTCAACGCCCAGTTGTGCAGTCCTTGTTCAATCTGCTCAAATTCCGTAATACCAGCGCAACATTTGATGGAGAGTTTGCTGTTGACATGGAAGACGCTAATACTATCCACATCAGCTAGACCAATACCGATGCCAATACAGTGGCAGAATGAAGAGCTAATCTGAAAGATAAATCATTTGAAATTACAGAGAAAATAGATAGTGAAAGAACATCGATTTATCTATAATAGAATACAAACGAGTGGTGGAAACGTTTGATTTCCTCACTCTTTTTGTTAGCTAGTTAGTAACAAAATAGTACTTAAACGTAAACTATGAATTATATCCTGTTGTGACGATAATTGTTCGAGAATATTCGTAATAAAAAACAGGAACAGTCAATTAAACTGCTCCTATTTTTATGATAGAATATAGGTAGTTATAATCGATAGCAACTAATAAGCAGTAAAAATATCATTCATAAAATAATCAAGATTAGGAAGAAAAAAATGACAGAAATTGATAAAAGGAATTTAAAAAATTATCTTTGTTTTACATTTGGAATTACTTATATATCTTGGGGGCTTCTTGCCATCTTTACTCAATCTCATATTTTGGGATTAGAAACATTTATAGGGAGAATGTTACATATAGTAGGTGCACTTGGACCAGCTATTGCAAGTGGCTTTTATTTAAAAAGTAATAATATAAAATTTAAACATTTTTTATTTAATAAGACAGAAAATAGTAGTATTTATTTCATTTATCATATGTTAGCAATTTTGATACTATTTTCTGTATCTTCCTTAGAATTAAACGGAGTATCAATTTATCTGATGCCATTATTCTTTATACAACTAATTTTTTTTGGTGGTGGACATGAAGAATTAGGATGGAGAGGAATATTACAACCATTACTTGATAAAAAATATACTTATTGGCAATCTAATTTGATTGTAGGATCAATTTGGGGAATATGGCATCTGCCTTTATGGTTTATAGTTGGAGAAAGTCATCAAGGATTTCCTTTTATTTTATTTTTTATATATACATTATTTTTAAGTTTTGTTTTAGGGCTTCTTTATCGTCAAACGAAATCTGTGGGGTACTGTCTATTATTTCATGCGTTCGCAAATTTGTTAAATCTCTATTTTGTGTTAAAAATTAATCTTATTTTTATTATCATTTTTATTGGTTATTTGATTTATACTATATTGGCGAGTAATAGAATTAGTAAGGAAACAACATTTTAAAATTTAGATCAGGATATCCATTATTGAATGTAACGTGTGGTCATTCTAGATAATCAATGTTAGAGACTTTTCTATTTGATGAGGCATCACTGATTGTTCAAACTGATTTAACAAGTATTTATCTAGTGAAAGTCCTACAGCAAGGAGTTTAAACATGAAATTCCATGAATTTGGTGATAAGAATTTGCCTCCTATTATACTGATACATGGTGGTGGCAGTTCTTGGTGGAATTATCTTCGTCAAGCACGAATCTTGTCAAAAGAATACCGTATTATTCTACCAACTTTGAATGGCCACGGCGAGGAATATCAACTTGATTATGTTTCTACTGAAGATTCTGCTTTGGAGATTCTAGACTATATCAAAGCAAACTGTGGTGGGAAATTGTTTGCAATCGGTGGTGTTTCACTTGGTGGTCAAATTGCCATGGAGCTTTTGTCTTTAGACAGTGAAATTGCTGAGAAGGCCATCATAGATGGAAGCCTCTGTATTCCTCAACCAAGATTAGCTAAAATCAGCATTTTTCTGGTACGTCTATTTGGCAAACTGATGTTTAGTAAATTCTCTTGTAAACTTCAGTTAAGCATGATGAACAAACTCTATCCTAAACTGGCTTATCCAGAGGAACTAAAAGATTATTATTTGGAGGATCTGCCAAGGACGCATATCAAAACATTGGTGACCATTTACAAAAACTATATGGGATGTTACAAGCTGAAAGATATGATTTCTGCTAGCAAGGCTCAGGTTCTGTATATCTATGGTGAAAAAGAATTGAACTGTGTGAAAGAATCAGCGAAATTATTTCATCAGCTACATTCAAATACAATTTTCTATGAAGCAAAGGGCTATAACCACGGCTATTTATCAGCTTACCTACCTTATGAGTGGATTGATTTGGTGGTGCCATTTTTAAAGAGTGACTCATTAGAAATGTGTAACGAATCTGATATGCCATAAGGAGGAAACGGATGCTAGGAGCAATTATTGGAGATATTGTAGGTTTAGTTTACGAATGGAACAATATCAAAACGAAGGATTTTTCTTTATTTTGTGAGGATTGTTTTTTCACGGATGATACGATAAGTTCGAAACGCTGAATGTGTAAGCTTGTTAGTGAAATGTAGCTAATCCTCAAAATAAAGAAACTAAAACTCCATTATTTAGAAATGAAAATCTAAACTGGTTTTAAGGAGGTAAAATATTGATGGAAAGCAGACCTGAGTTCAATAAAGTCGCATCCTTTGATGAATTTAATAAATACTATTGGTATCGTGATGAACTTTCACAGATATGCAAGTCATTAGGGCTTGAATATAGAGGTACAAAACAAGAACTCAATGATATTATTGAGCAGTACTTCAACGGGAATTTGATTAAAAAATCATCAGTAAAAAGGGAAAAGAAACGAGTAGAAGTCGTTACTTTAGATACGCCCTTACTTGAATGTGGATTCTCCTTTAATGCAAACTTTAGAGAATATTTCTCAACTTTAACAGGTGTTTCACCCTTTAAATTTACTGCTAATATGGCCACTGCTTGGAGAAAAGTAAAAAAAGAAAATGATTTGAATTTCACAATCCAAGATATGCTAAAAGTCTATTATGGAGATTCAAATTATGCCAAGTATGACCATTCGGTTTGTCAATGGAATCAATTTTTAAAGGATTTCTGTGCAGACGATAATAGTCATAATTACTCGAATAAACTAAAAGTAGCTTCTATTCTTTGGAAGGAAGTTAGAAATTCAAGTAATGCAAAAATTTATTCAAAGAATCTTTTAACTAAATATGCTGATAAAATAGACGAGTATGTCAAGTAGAAATGTCAGTCTAAACTAATAGTTTGTAAGGAGGAATGCCATGCTAGGAGCAATTATTGGAGATATTGTAGGTTCGGTTTACGAATGGAACAATATCAAAACGAAGGATTTTTCTTTATTTTGTGAGGATTGTTTTTTCACGGATGATACAGTAAGTCCTAACCGCTGAGTGTGTGAGTTTGTTAGTGAAACGTTTTTAATATTCATAAGATTTAAAGTTGATTACAAAAAAAGGAAGTATTATCATGGGAATATTCGATGATTTTGAGTACAAAGAAAACTACCAAGATGAAGAAAAAGTAATTGAAGTACTTAAAAAGATTTTAAGAGCAATTCATCTAAATAATTATAGAGATATTTTGGATTGTGTTGATGGTTCAGAAGTTGATGATGTAAGAGAGTTACTTGAGTATATTGACGATTCATTACAATTAAATGATTTTGATAAAATTGATGAATATGGTGTAGATTGTAATTTCCATCCGAATTATGAGTACTCCCAACTACAAGTTTATGAATTTAATGATCAAACTGGCTTTGTTGTTGAATATGAGATGACCTCCGATTCTGAATTAGTAGATTTAACCCTACAATTAGAATTTTTATACAATAATGATGGGTACAAAATAACTTCTATAGATGTTGATCCTGGATAAACCGCACTTAATTATCTTCGTTATATAATAAATGCGTATATTAAGGCTAGATAATTTGATTGTAAGTTGCTTAAAATATCGGTTAGTTTTTCAAATATTGGGAAAATGAAAGATGTATCTATTGGAATTGTACCAAAATGATTATTCTAAAGATTTTGTCGTGTTTGATTCTTTAGAAGATGGAAAAGACTTTGTTTCTCACTGATGATACGGTAAGTCCGAACAGCTGAGTGTGTAAGTTTGTTAGTGAAACGTTGCTAATCCTAAAAATAAAGAAACCAAAATTCCATTATTTTGAGATGAAAACCTAAACTGTTTTTAAGGAGGTGAAATATTGATAGAAAGCAGACCTATGTTTGAAAAAATCTCATCCTTTGATGAATTTAATAAATATTACTGGTATCGTGATGAACTTTCACAGATATGCAGGTCATTAGGACTTGAAAATAGAGGTACAAAACAGGAACTCAATGATATTATTGAGCAGTATTTTAAGGGAAATTTGATTAAAAAATCATCAATAAAAAGGAAAAAGAAACAAGTAGAAGTCGTTGCTTTAGATACGCCCTTACTTGAGTGTGGATTCTCCTTTAACGCACACTTTAGAGAATATTTCTCAACTTTAACAGATGTTTCGC
>CABTWF010000006.1:0-66253 GCA_902488495.1 uncultured Streptococcus sp.
AAACGCGCTGAAGAAGTTGCTGCCCTTCGTGGTATTTCAGTTTCTGACTTAGCATAAGAAAGGAGATTCACATGGCTCAAATTAAAATTACTTTGACAAAGTCTCCAATCGGACGCATTCCGTCACAACGTAAAACTGTTGTAGCACTTGGACTTGGCAAATTAAATAGCTCAGTTATCAAAGAAGATAATGCTGCTGTTCGTGGTATGATTACAGCAGTATCACACTTGGTAACTGTTGAAGAAGTTAAGTAAGCAATCATTTTACTAACAAAACTTTAAATTGAAATAAACTAGGGGATGAGAGGATTTTCTCAGCCCCTTAAACTAAATATATGTATAGGCGAGTTTATACTGGGAACACCTTTTTCTCAGTATGAGCGCTAGCATTTTACAAAAGAGGAGAAAAATATAATGAAACTTCATGAATTACAACCTGCTACAGGTTCTCGTAAAGTCCGTAACCGTGTTGGTCGTGGTACTTCATCTGGTAATGGTAAAACAGCTGGACGTGGTCAAAAAGGGCAAAAAGCTCGTAGTGGTGGTAAAGTTCGTCTTGGTTTTGAAGGTGGACAAACACCATTGTTCCGTCGTATGCCAAAACGCGGTTTCTTGAATATCAATCGTAAAGAATACGCAATTGTAAATCTTGATCAATTGAATGTTTTTGAAGACGGGACAGAAGTAACTCCAGTTGTCCTTATTGAAGCAGGAATTGTAAAAGCTGAAAAATCTGGTGTTAAGATTCTTGGTAACGGCGAATTGACAAAGAAATTGACTGTGAAAGCAGCTAAATTCTCTAAATCAGCCGAAGAAGCTATCACTGCTAAAGGTGGTTCAGTGGAAGTCATCTAAGCGAGGTGACCTATGTTTTTTAAACTATTAAAAGAAGCATTAAAAATCAAACAGGTTCGTTCAAAAATTCTCTTTACAATTTTTATTGTATTAGTATTTCGAATTGGCACGACGATTACTGTTCCAGGTGTTAATGCAAAAAGCTTGGAAGCTCTTAACGGGCTTTCATTTCTAAACATGCTCAGCCTTGTGTCAGGTAATGCTTTGCGGAATTTCTCAGTATTTGCATTGGGAGTTAGTCCGTATATTACCGCCTCTATTGTTGTTCAATTACTACAAATGGATATTTTACCTAAGTTTGTAGAATGGGGCAAGCAAGGTGAAGTTGGACGAAGAAAGTTAAATCAAGCAACGCGCTATATTGCCTTAGTCTTGGCGTTTGTTCAATCTATCGGTATTACAGCAGGTTTCCATACCTTGTCTAGTGCTAAGTTGGTGGCAACACCTAACTGGCAAACTTATTTGCTGATTGGTTTCCTTTTGACAACAGGTTCTATGATTGTGACTTGGTTAGGGGAACAAATCACAGATAAAGGCTATGGTAATGGTGTTTCTATGATTATCTTTGCAGGTATCGTAGCAGCAATTCCAGGAATGATTAAGAGTATATATGTAGACTACTTTGTCAATGTACCAAGTAGCCGTATTACTTCATCTATCATTTTTGTGACTATTCTGATTATAGCTGTTTTGCTCATTGTTTACTTTACAACATTCGTTCAACAAGCAGAATACAAAATTCCAATCCAGTATACAAAGATTGCGCAAGGTGCGCCTTCTAGCTCATACCTTCCTTTGAAGGTCAATCCAGCAGGTGTTATTCCGGTTATCTTTGCAAGTTCGATTACTGCCGCACCTGCAGCTATTTTCCAATTTTTGACAGCTACAGGTCACAATACACAGTGGGTTCGAGTGGCCCAGTCCTTGTTTGCGACAACAACCGCAAGCGGAATTGTGATGTACGCACTCTTGATTATTTTGTTTACATTTTTCTATACATTTGTACAAATCAATCCAGAGAAAACTGCAGAGAATTTGCAAAAGAGTGGTGCTTATATTCATGGTGTACGTCCTGGTAAAGGAACAGAAGAATATATGTCTAAGCTGCTTCGTCGCTTAGCAACAGTTGGTTCACTTTTCTTAGGCTTTATTTCAATCTTACCGATTTTAGCAAAAGATTTGTTTGGATTGACAGATGCTGTTGCTTTAGGTGGTACTAGTTTGCTGATTATTATTGCAACTGGTATTGAAGGAATGAAACAGCTTGAAGGTTACCTTCTGAAGAGAAAATATACTGGCTTTATGAATACAACAGAATAGAAACAGAGTAAAGAAAGATATTCTATACTTTAAAAGCAATTTGCGTTAAAGTACGAACGCAGTGGTTGATGATGAAAATGAGCTTTTGTTTTCATCCTAAATCAACTATGTTGCGGGGTGGGAGAGCAAATCGAAAATCATAGATTTTCTGAAGTCTGTCCCACTCTTTCTATTTTGTTTTTAAACAAGTTTATTAAGAATTTGTAATAGATTTATTTAAAAACAAAAAAGGAGAAGGATCATGAATCTTTTGATTATGGGCTTGCCAGGTGCAGGCAAGGGTACTCAAGCGGCCAAAATCGTTGAGGAATTTGGTGTTGCGCATATCTCAACAGGGGATATGTTCCGTGCAGCTATGGCAAACCAAACTGAAATGGGGGTACTTGCAAAATCATATATTGACAAAGGTGAATTAGTGCCAGATGAAGTGACTAATGGAATTGTCAAAGAACGTTTAGCACAAGATGATATTAAAGAAAAAGGCTTTTTATTAGATGGCTACCCACGCACCATTGATCAAGCTCATGCACTTGATCAGATACTTGCTGAACTTGGGCTTGCTTTAGACGGGGTTGTTAATATCGAAGTGGATCCTAACAGCTTGCTAGAGCGCTTGAGCGGACGGATTATTCACAAAAAAACGGGAGAAACCTTCCATAAAGTCTTCAATCCACCAGCAGATTATAATGAAGAGGATTATTATCAACGTGAGGATGACAAGCCAGAAACTGTGAAACGTCGTTTGGATGTCAATATTGCTCAAGGAGCACCAATTATTGAGCACTATCGTTCCCAAAGCTTGGTTTATGATATTCAAGGAAATCAAGAGATTGATGATGTATTTAAAGATATCGAAAAAGTCTTGTTGAAGTTAAAATAAAAGCGTTTTTTACACTTGCAATATTTGACAAGTAGTGATACAATGAATTAGTCTGACTTATAATTGTTACCTCTGTGCTCAGAGGAATGAATCGAAATTTAGGGGGGTGCTTTTGCGTGGCAAAAGACGATGTGATTGAAGTTGAAGGCAAAGTAGTTGATACAATGCCGAATGCAATGTTTACGGTTGAACTTGAAAATGGACATCAGATTTTAGCAACAGTTTCTGGTAAAATTCGTAAAAACTATATTCGTATTTTAGCGGGAGATCGTGTTACTGTCGAGATGAGTCCATATGACTTGACACGTGGACGTATCACTTACCGCTTTAAATAATCGAAAAACTTGGAGGGATAAGAAATGAAAGTAAGACCATCGGTCAAACCAATTTGCGAATACTGTAAAGTAATTCGTCGTAATGGTCGTGTTATGGTAATTTGCCCAGCAAATCCAAAACACAAACAACGTCAAGGATAAGATAGAAAGGAGAAAACATGGCTCGTATTGCTGGAGTTGACATTCCAAATGACAAACGCGTAGTAATCTCATTGACTTACGTTTATGGTATCGGACTTGCAACATCTAAGAAAATTTTGGCTGCTGCTGGAATCTCAGAAGATGTTCGTGTACGTGACCTTACATCAGATCAAGAGGATGCTATCCGTCGTGAAGTGGATGCAATCAAAGTTGAAGGTGACCTTCGTCGTGAAGTAAACTTGAACATCAAACGTTTGATGGAAATCGGTTCTTACCGTGGTATTCGTCACCGTCGTGGACTTCCTGTCCGTGGACAAAACACTAAAAACAACGCTCGCACTCGTAAAGGTAAAGCTGTTGCGATTGCTGGTAAGAAAAAATAATATAGGAGGTAAAAGTCTTGGCTAAACCAACACGTAAACGTCGTGTGAAAAAGAATATCGAATCTGGTATTGCTCATATTCACGCTACATTTAATAACACTATTGTTATGATTACTGATGTGCATGGTAATGCAATTGCTTGGTCATCAGCTGGTGCTCTTGGTTTCAAAGGTTCTCGTAAATCTACACCATTCGCTGCTCAAATGGCTTCTGAAGCTGCTGCTAAATCTGCACAAGAACACGGTCTTAAATCAGTTGAAGTTACTGTAAAAGGTCCAGGTTCTGGTCGTGAGTCAGCTATTCGTGCGCTTGCTGCCGCTGGTCTTGAAGTAACAGCAATTCGTGATGTGACTCCAGTGCCACACAATGGTGCTCGTCCTCCAAAACGTCGCCGTGTATAATCATCGCATTACACTGCTTTTCGTTTAAGAGGGAGTAACTAAATGATTGAGTTTGAAAAACCAAATATAACAAAAATTGATGAAAATAAAGATTATGGCAAGTTTGTAATCGAACCACTTGAACGTGGCTACGGTACAACTCTTGGTAACTCTCTTCGTCGTGTACTACTAGCTTCTCTACCAGGAGCAGCAGTGACATCTATCAACATTGAAGGTGTCTTGCATGAGTTCGACACAGTTCCAGGTGTTCGTGAAGACGTGATGCAAATCATTCTGAACATTAAAGGGATTGCAGTGAAATCATACGTTGAAGACGAAAAAATCATTGAACTTGACGTTGAAGGTCCTGCTGAAATTACAGCTGGAGACATTTTGACTGACAGTGATGTTGAGATTGTAAATCCAGATCATTATCTCTTTACAATCGGTGAAGGTTCTTCTCTAAAAGCGACAATGACTGTTAACAGTGGTCGTGGATATGTACCTGCTGATGAAAACAAAAAAGATAATGCACCAGTTGGAACACTTGCTGTAGATTCTATTTATACACCAGTTACAAAAGTCAACTATCAAGTTGAACCTGCTCGTGTAGGTAGCAATGATGGATTTGACAAATTAACCCTTGAAATCTTGACTAATGGAACAATTATTCCTGAAGATGCTTTAGGGCTTTCAGCACGTATCTTGACAGAACATCTTGATTTGTTTACAAATCTTACTGAGATTGCTAAGTCAACTGAAGTGATGAAAGAAGCTGATACTGAATCTGACGATCGTATTTTGGATCGTACGATTGAGGAACTGGACTTGTCTGTGCGTTCATACAACTGTTTGAAACGTGCCGGTATCAATACTGTGCATGATTTGACAGAAAAATCTGAAGCAGAGATGATGAAAGTACGAAATCTTGGACGCAAGAGTTTGGAAGAAGTGAAACTCAAACTCATTGACTTGGGTCTTGGATTAAAAGATAAATAAAGGAGGAATACATGGCTTACCGTAAACTAGGACGCACTAGCTCACAACGTAAAGCAATGCTTCGCGATTTGACAACTGACCTTTTGATCAACGAATCAATCGTGACAACTGAAGCTCGTGCTAAAGAAATCCGTAAAACTGTTGAAAAAATGATTACTCTAGGTAAACGTGGTGATTTGCATGCACGTCGTCAAGCAGCTGCTTTCGTACGTAATGAAATCGCATCTGAAAACTATGATGAAGCAACTGATAAGTACACTTCTACTACAGCACTTCAAAAATTGTTCTCAGAAATCGCACCTCGTTATGCTGAACGTAACGGTGGATACACTCGTATCCTTAAAACTGAACCACGTCGTGGTGATGCTGCGCCAATGGCGATCATCGAATTAGTATAAAATCATCAATTTTGTTGAGTGTTATGATGATGGAGTCTTGTGCTCTTAGTCTAGCTCTGGTCTACCGCTGGGACTTATGTCCTAGCGGGAACACTCATCATCATTTGATAGGGTAGACGCTTGTTTACGAAATTGTTTTTTTCTTAAGAACAACTTCGTAAGCAGGCGTTTTTTAGTATTTTCTATGGAAATATGCTATACTAGGAAAAAAGAAAATTAAAAACGTTCAGGTTTTCTAAAAATCGTAGAAATGGGGTATAAGGATGAAGGCTATTATTACAGTGGTTGGTAAGGACAAGGCTGGGATCGTTGCAGGCGTGTCTACTAAGATTGCAGAGTTGGGTTTGAATATTGACGATATTTCTCAGACGGTGTTGGATGAATACTTTACTATGATGGCGGTCGTTTCTAGTGACGAAAAACAGGATTTCACTTATCTTCGAAATGAGTTTGAAACTTTCGGTCAGACCTTGAATGTCAAAATAAATATTCAAAGTGCGGCGATTTTTGACGCTATGTATAATATCTAGGAGGTGGCTATGGATATTAGACAAGTTACAGAAACCATTGCCATGATCGAGGAGCAGAACTTCGATATCAGAACCATCACCATGGGGATTTCCCTTTTGGATTGTATTGATCCAGATATTGAACGTGCTGCTGAAAAGATTTACCAAAAAATCACCACTAAAGCTGCAAATTTAGTGGCTGTAGGAGACGAAATTGCTGCAGAACTTGGGATTCCTATTGTTAATAAACGGGTATCGGTGACTCCGATTTCTTTAATTGGTGCAGCGACTGATGCGACGGACTATCTTGTTTTGGCAAAGGCTCTTGACAAGGCTGCCAAGGAGATCGGTGTTGATTTTATTGGTGGATTCTCTGCCTTGGTACAAAAGGGTTATCAAAAAGGTGATGAGATACTCATCAATTCTATCCCCCGTGCTCTAGCTGAGACAGATAAGGTCTGCTCGTCCGTCAATATTGGCTCAACCAAGTCAGGTATCAACATGACTGCGGTCGCTGATATGGGGCGTATCATCAAGGAAACAGCTGCGCTATCAGATATGGGTGCGGCCAAGTTGGTCGTATTTGCTAATGCTGTTGAGGACAATCCTTTTATGGCAGGGGCTTTCCATGGTGTTGGGGAAGCAGATGTTATCATCAATGTTGGTGTTTCAGGTCCTGGTGTTGTCAAACGCGCCTTGGAGAAAGTTCGTGGTCAGAGTTTTGATGTTGTAGCTGAGACGGTCAAGAAAACAGCCTTTAAGATTACTCGTATTGGTCAGCTAGTCGGTCAGATGGCTAGTGAGAGACTTGGAGTTGACTTTGGGATTGTAGACCTAAGCTTGGCACCAACTCCTGCAGTTGGTGATTCTGTGGCTCGTGTCCTTGAGGAAATGGGCCTAGAAACAGTTGGTACGCATGGGACGACGGCTGCCCTTGCTCTTTTGAATGACCAAGTTAAGAAGGGCGGAGTCATGGCTTGTAACCAGGTTGGTGGCTTGTCAGGGGCTTTTATCCCTGTCTCTGAAGATGAGGGAATGATTGCTGCGGTGCAAAATGGCTCTCTGAATTTAGAGAAACTAGAAGCCATGACGGCTATCTGTTCTGTTGGGCTGGATATGATTGCCATTCCAGAAGATACGCCTGCTGAAACCATTGCAGCTATGATTGCGGATGAGGCGGCAATCGGTGTGATTAACATGAAAACAACGGCTGTTCGTATTATTCCAAAGGGCAAAGAAGGCGATATGATTGAGTTTGGTGGTTTGCTAGGGACAGCTCCAGTGATGAAAGTCAACGGGGCTTCGTCTGTTGATTTCATTTCTCGCGGTGGGCAAATCCCAGCTCCAATCCATAGTTTTAAAAATTAATAAAAAAAAGACAGAGGATTTAAGTTGGGTTTAAGGATGACTGTGTATACTATAATCATTAAATAAAGACCTCCTAACTTTATTTAATAGAAATCCTAAACTTTTTCATAATAATCTCCTAGGGAAGCTACCATGAGGGTAGCTTTTCTTTTGGATAATTTACAAATGTTGGCTTTGCTTTTGAAAGCCAAATATTTCTTTGATCCATGATATAATAGAAGAAAATGGAGGATAGAAAATGTCTAAAGTAAGATTGTACTTGGTCCGTCATGGGAAAACGATGTTTAACACCATTGGACGTGCTCAAGGATGGAGTGATACACCTCTGACTGCAGAAGGTGAGTTGGGAATCCATGAACTGGGAATTGGCTTGAGAGAGTCTGGCTTGCAGTTTGACCGCGCTTATTCCAGCGATTCAGGTCGCACTATTCAAACTATGGGAATTATCCTAGAAGAACTTGGCCTGCAGGGGAAAATCCCTTACCGCATGGACAAGCGAATCCGTGAGTGGTGCTTTGGTAGTTTTGATGGGGCCTATGATGGGGACCTCTTTATGGGATTGATTCCGAGAATTTTCAATGTAGACCATGTTCATCAGTTGTCCTATGCAGAGCTAGCAGAAGGCCTGGTTGAGGTTGATACTGCCGGCTGGGCAGAAGGCTGGGAAAAACTCAGTGGTCGAATCAAAGAAGGCTTTGAAGAGATTGCCAAAGAAATGGAAGAACAAGGTGGGGGTAATGCCCTCGTTGTGAGCCATGGAATGACGATTGGTACCATTGTTTATCTGATCAATGGCATGCATCCGCATGGTCTGGATAATGGTAGCGTGACGATTCTTGAATATGAGGATGGTCAGTTTAGCGTAGAAGTTGTTGGTGACCGTAGCTATCGAGAGCTCGGACGTAAGAAGATGGAAGAGCCCTCTATTTAGTCAAAATAGAACTGCTTGCCATAAACTAGAGATTTGGTAACCATATAAACATAAGAAAAAAACAGCCGAGGGATATCCTTTTGGCTGTTTTTGATAGGGGAAAACTAGAGGGTAATGCTATTGTTTTTAGAAATTTTCATAAATAGTAATAATGAAGTAACTGTCAAGACAGTGAGGATAGTTGACAAAGCAGCCGCCACGCCATAATTTCCACGAAGTACTTCAGTGTAGATAGCTACAGTCATTGTTCTAGTCTTAACATTGTATAAGAGAATTGAAGTAGAAAGTTCTGAAATCATCGTTACCCATGATAGGATTGCCCCTGAGATGATACCTGAAAGCATCATTGGGGTGGTGATTTTAGTAAAGGTATTAAGACGACTACTTCCTAAACTTTCTGCAGCTTCTTCAATGCTCGGAGAAATTTGTTGCAAGCTAGCTACTGAAGATCGAATAGTATATGGGAGTCTTCTAACAGATAAGGACATGATCAGGATAAAGGCTGTTCCTGTAATCATAAGGAAGCCACTTCCGAAGATTCCTGTATTGAATGAAGAGATAAATGCAATACCGAGAACAGTTCCTGGTACGATATAAGGTACCATACTAAGACTATCGATTAGATTCGTAAATAGGTTGCGTTTACGAACAGCAAGGTATGAGATGAAGGTTGCAAATAAAACAACGAGAATCAAGGCAAGTAGAGGGATGCGAATGGTATTGAAAATAGCAGACCCCATACGGTTGAAGGCTGTTTTATAGCTATTTAATGAGTATCCATTAACAAATACCATACCTGATGTTTTAAGGAATGATGTATAAATCAAGTAAACTTGAGGTAAGACAGAGAATATAATAATACCATAAACAGTTACATAAATAGCAGCCATCTTTCCTTTTGTCGTTTTCTTAGGTTCGATTGGATGAAGCGAGTTCATACTGAAGCTGAAACGATTTGAAATATACTTTTGGATGAGGAAGATAGCAAGGGCGATTGTAATGGCCATGATTGCTAAGGCAGATGCGAAAGCCGAGTTGCCTCCAACTTCACTGATAAACTGAGTATAGATTAATACTGGGAAAGTACGATATCCCTCACCAATCAGCATCGGAGTACCGAAGTCTGAGAAAGCTCTCATAAACACTAGGAGCGCTGCTGCTAGTAAAGTTGGGACTAGAAGAGGTAAAACGACTGTTACAATTCGTTTAAAGCCGAAAGATCCCATGCTTTCAGCAGCTTCCAAGAGGGAGTTGTCAATACTCTTCATGGTTCCAGCTACGTAAAGGAAAACGAGTGGGAAAAGTTGGAGTGTAAAGACAAGTACAATACCTTTAAAGCCATAGATATCAAAAGCGGGCAAATGGAGTGTGTTGGTTAGAAATTTTGTAATAACTCCGTTTCTACCAAGAAGTAGAATCCAAGAATAGGCACCTACAAAGGGAGCTGACATGGATGCGATGATAATCAAGATTTGCAAAAATTTCTTCCCCTTGAAGTCATACATTGAAAATAGATAAGCTAGCAAGGTACCAACAACGACAGAAGTAATTGTTGCAGTTACAGAAACTTTAAAACTATTAATGAGTGTCTCAGAATAATAAGATTTGCTAAAGAATGTAACAAAATTTTCTAAAGAGAAGCTACCTTCATTTACCAGTGCTTGCTTTAGTACAGTCACAATTGGGTAGACCAAGAAAACCAAGTAGGTAAGGAAAATGAAGAAGGAAGATCCAGTCCATATGTTTAGTTTTTTACGCTCCATGGCTGACTCCTTTTATGAGATTTCGCGAACCGTCTTCAGAGAAGACATTGAGTTTTTGAGTATTGATTCTCAAACGAACACAATCTCCTTTTTCTAAATCTTCTTCGAATGTTGATTCTTCACTTACTTGAAGTTTTGGAGCAAATCCAGTTTCAATGAAGTATTCAGTGTTAAGCCCAAGGTAAACACTGTCAGTGATTGTTCCATTGATTGGACCATTTTCATCACGGATAAATTCTTCAGGACGAATGCTAACACGGATGTTTTGCTCGTCAACTTGATCAAGAGTTGGCATACGAAGAGAATAGCCGTCTTCAAAGACTATGTAAGCTCCGTCAGCTTGTTTTTCTAGACGAGCAGGGATTATATTTGTTCTACCAATAAATGTTGCAACAAATTCATTTGCTGGTTTATGGTAAAGCTCTTTGGGACGACCAATTTGTTGAATAACACCGTCTTTCATAACAGCAATTTGGTCAGAAATGGCCATGGCTTCTTCTTGGTCATGAGTTACGTAGACAGTTGTAATACCAACTTCGTGTTGGATTTCTCGGATAGCTTGACGCATATCTAAGCGAAGTTTGGCATCTAGGTTACTTAGAGGTTCATCCATAAGGAGAACGCTAGGATTAACAGCTAAAGCGCGTGCTAAGGCAACCCGTTGTTGTTGGCCACCACTAAGTTTATCTGGCCTACGATCAGCGTACTGAGCAATCTGCATCAACTCAAGGTATTTGTTAGTTTGTTTTATGAGCTCCTCTTTTGGAACTTTTTTCTGCTTGAGTCCAAACGCTACGTTATCACGCACTGTCAAATGTGGGAAAATCGCATAGTTTTGGAATACCATTCCGATGTTACGCTTGCTAGGTTCCATGTTATTAATTTTGGTATCATCGAAGTAGAATTCTCCTCCTTCGATGCTGTTGAACCCAGCAATCATACGAAGCAAAGTTGTTTTCCCACATCCTGAAGGCCCAAGGAGAGTGAAAAGGCTCCCCTTAGGAATTGTAACATTTAAATTTTCGATAACGGGCACATCATTGTAAATTTTCTTAGCATTAATAATTTTAATCTCGCTCATAGTCAACCCCTATTACTGTTTAGATTGGATATCTGTAAAGATTTCGTTGTATTTCTTAACAATTTCTGATTTGTTTTTGATGACATAGTCATAGTCTTCAGTTAGTACTTTGATTTGTTCGATGGGTTTCATATTTTCGCTAGTTTTAGCATTTTTACGAACAGGACGGTTAGTAGTTGTAGTACCTAGAGTATCTTGTACGTCTTGAGAAATGATGAAATCGATAAATTTCTTAGCATTTTCTTTATTTTTTGCATTTTTTATAATAGCAGCACTCGCTGGTAAGAAAACAGTTCCTTCTTTTGGATAAACAACTTTAATGTTAGCGCCGTCGTTTAGAAGTTTAACTGCAGGATCTTCATATGAAAGACCAACAGCCATTTCTCCATCTGCCACTGCTTTATAAACACCAGATGAACTTGAACCGATTTTACCATTAATTAATGTGAAGAGATCTTTTACATAAGTCCAAGCCTTGTCATCTGCATAGCCCCCCTCAGCTTGTAACATGTTTGTTAGTTGAGCAAAAGCACTAGAAGAGTTAGCAGGGTCAGCTGTTGCAATTTTTCCTTTGAGCTCTGGTTTGATAAGATCGCTATATCCTTCGATATTCATACCCTTAGTCAAGTCTGGATTTACAATCAATACACTACCATCTAATGTGTAAGGAGTTGAGTAACCAGTTGTATTTTGATATTCTTTGATTACATTTTCGTTTTCTGGAGAAACGTAATTTTCAAAGAGTTCTCCGTGAGTGGCATATTGAGTATAGGAACCACCAAAGATGACATCTGCTACAGGTGCTTCTTTTTCAGACTCTAACTTTTTAAAGAGCTCACCAGTTCCTGCTTGAATGAGTTCAACTTTAATACCATATTTTTCTTCAAAAGCAGGAATTGTTGCACCAATTAAACCTTCTGAGTTTGGTGAATAGACTACAAGAGTGTCACTTCCACCGTTTCCGGTTGCCTTATCTCCTGAAGTGTCGTCAGAAGAGCAGGCAGTCAGCCCTAGAATAGCAAGTCCACAAGCAGCAAAATACATCCATTTCTTTTTCATGATGGATACCTCCAAAGTTTTTATTATATCTATTGTAAAAGAATGTAAGCGTTTTTAAAACCCAAAATTCTATCCTAATAGGGGAAAATTCTCTACAAAAAAGAAGAATAGTGTCTATACTATTCTTCCAATGGTTTTTAATTCTTTTGGGGAAATATGAAAGTATTTCTTAAAAACTTTCCCAAAATATTTATAGTCTGAAAATCCCACTTGTTCAGCAATTTGGCTAAGTGGATAGTCAGGATGTTGGATTATTTTTTCAACCGCTTGTTTTAATCTATACTGTAGAATATACTCATTCAAGGTAATTGGAAAATCTTCTTTGATAATTTTATATAGATAACTTTCGCTATAGCCTAAATTTTCTGCAATGGTAGAAATGGTAAAGTGTTCGGAATAGTGCTGGTGTACAAATTCGAGAATTTGTTGAATCAATTGGTTTTGAGGATTGATTTTTTGAAGAGAGGTGACAAAGGTCTGATAATCTTGCAAAAATGGATTGTTTTGATGTTGATTCATCTGAAGACGCAGTGTTATTTTTTCTAGACACTTTGTTAATTCAATGACGTTTATGGGTTTTGATAGGAAGTCTACAGCTCCAAATTGCATAGCTTTTTTTGCATTTTTGAAATCATCATAGCCAGATAGAATTACTTTTTCATAGGAAATAGACTGTGTGGCTTCAAACATCATGAAAGCATCCATGATTGGCATGGTGATATCTGTCAGCACAATATGTGGTTTTAGTTTTTGAATCAGTTCCATTCCTTCTTGTCCATGACTAGCGGTTCCTACGACTTGAATATCTAAGGTAGAGTAGTCTACAGCAATCTCAAGCCATTTTCGAATTAGGTGTTCGTCTTCGACAATGATTAGTTTAAACATGTGCTCCTCCTTTCGTGACAAATTTTACCCAGGTTTCACCTCTAGGGTTCACTCCTAAATCCAATTCAACATTATCAAAAAAGTTACTCAATCGTTTGTAACTATTGACAATACCGTGTTGCGTATGTGGGCTATTCAGGGATTCTAGGATATGTAGGCGTTCTTGTTTAGTCAAACCACCGGCATTATCCATAACAATAAAGGTTAGTTCTTCCTGATCTTGAGTGATCTTGATAGAGATGGCAAGATCTATGCGATACTGCCTTCCATATTTTAGAGCATTTTCTACAAGGGGTAATAGGAAAAGTTTTGGAATGGCTTGGGAATATAGTTTTTGAGAACAGTTAATTTGGTAAGAAAATTGTTCAAAGCGAATTTGGTGAATTTTTAGATAAGCTTCGATAATTTCTAAGTCCTTCCCAAGAGTCGATTCTTTCTCTAATTCAGTTACACTATATCGCAGGATGCGTGTGAGATTTTGAATAAGGTCTTGAGTAATACTAGCATCAATCATACTCGTGATTTTAATGGTTTCCAAGGTATTGTATAGGAAGTGAGGATTAAACTGAGCTTCTAGCATTTTTCTTTCAAAAACCCATTTTTCCTTTTCAATGGTCAACATCTTTTGATGAAGCTCATCTAACTCCTGTAGCATATTGTTAATTTTCTCAGCTATCAGTTCAAATTCATCCCCCGTATGGAGCCTGAGTTTCTTTTCTTTTTTCTTAGGAATTGCATGTAATTGAAAGACTAAACTTTCAATAGGACCAGCATTATGAGTTGCGATTTTATGGGCGATTCTCCTAGCCTGCCAAAAATATAATAGAAAGATACAAATTGTTAGTATGGAAGCAAGGCTAAGTAAACTAGGAATAGGAAAGAATGATTGGAAAGTGAAAATTGAAAAAATTGAATCAACTTTACGTCTTTCGATCAGTAGTGGATTTTCAATGAACCAATGTGTTTTTGAACGGAGCGATTTCTCATCAAATTTTTCCAGAGTTGATTGTGTAAATTGATTAGTATTACTAGAGTATATATTACCAAAGGTATCTGTGATGACGTATTTTGAATTAATTAAAGGGATACTTGATACGAAGTCATTCTCATTAACAAAAGAAATACTGTAAGCTATTGCTCGTTGATTTTGAATTATGGGCATAATAAAGACAGCATAATGCTGCTTATCCATAGATAGAGCAACTTTTTCTGAAATGGATCCTTGGGTAGGATTTTGAATTAATAATTTTAAATAATAGGGAGCTAAAAGAGTTTCTTTATGATTGCGATTAGTGCTAAATAAAAGTTCGCCAGTATCATCGAGAATGACAAAATCAGAACTGAGTTTTAGTTGAGCTTTTGTTTCATAAAATAGACTAAACAATTCTCTGTCAGTGTGTTTACCTTCTATAAATTCTGGAACCATCTTTTTATTCATAGTTTCCAACAATTCATAATTCGCTTGTTTCATGTCATGAACATGTTGAGCAATTTGTTGAGTATCTTTAGCTAGTTGTTGTTTTTGTAAAAAATAGGAAAACCCAAAAAGAAAAATTAGTAATAAAAGAGAAGATATAAAAGCTGCTATGGAGCTTCTATGTAGAATTTCTTTTTGAAGAGATCTTTTAAAGGAATGAGACATCCGTTACCTCCTTTAGAAGGGGTTTCTGTTATAAGTATAGCAGTTTAAAAATTCTAGAGCAAGGTAAAATAGAAAAGTGTAGAATAGAACGAGACCAAATTCCCCCAAAAATGGTATAATAGTAACATCACAAAATTGGAGAGAGACCATGAGTTTTTACAATCATAAAGAAATTGAGCCTAAGTGGCAGGGCTACTGGGCAGAACATCATACATTTAAGACAGGAACAGATGCATCAAAACCGAAGTTTTATGCTCTCGATATGTTCCCATATCCGTCTGGAGCGGGTCTGCACGTAGGACACCCAGAAGGCTACACTGCAACCGATATCCTCAGCCGTTACAAACGTGCGCAAGGCTACAATGTCCTTCACCCAATGGGATGGGATGCCTTTGGTTTGCCAGCTGAGCAGTACGCTATGGATACGGGGAATGACCCAGCAGAATTTACAGCGGAAAATATTGCCAACTTCAAACGCCAAATCAATGCGCTTGGATTCTCTTACGACTGGGATCGTGAAGTTAATACAACAGATCCAAACTACTACAAGTGGACTCAGTGGATCTTCACTAAGCTTTACGAAAAAGGCTTAGCCTATGAAGCTGAAGTCCCTGTAAACTGGGTTGAAGAGTTGGGAACAGCCATCGCTAATGAAGAAGTCCTTCCTGACGGGACCTCTGAGCGTGGAGGCTATCCAGTTGTCCGCAAACCGATGCGTCAATGGATGCTTAAAATCACGGCCTATGCAGAGCGATTGCTTAATGACTTGGATGAGTTGGATTGGCCAGAATCTATCAAGGATATGCAACGCAACTGGATTGGTAAATCAACTGGTGCCAATGTAACCTTTAAAGTTAAGGGAACAGACAAGGAATTCACAGTCTTTACGACTCGTCCGGACACTCTTTTCGGTGCTACTTTCACTGTCTTGGCTCCTGAGCATGACTTGGTTGACGCTATCACAAGTCCAGAGCAAGCTGACGCAGTTGCAGACTACAAACACCAAGCTAGTCTCAAGTCTGACTTGGCTCGTACCGACCTAGCCAAAGAAAAAACTGGTGTATGGACTGGTGCTTATGCCATTAACCCTGTCAATGGCAAGGAAATTCCAATCTGGATTGCGGACTATGTTCTTGCTAGCTATGGTACAGGTGCGGTAATGGCTGTTCCTGCCCATGACCAACGTGACTGGGAATTTGCCAAACAATTTGGCCTACCAATCGTAGAAGTGCTAGAAGGTGGAAACGTTGAAGAAGCTGCCTATACTGAAGATGGTCTTCATGTCAATTCAGACTTCCTAGATGGCCTTAACAAAGAAGACGCTATTGCTAAAATTGTGGCTTGGTTGGAAGAGAAGGGTTGTGGACAAGAGAAGGTTACCTATCGTCTTCGCGACTGGCTCTTTAGCCGTCAACGTTACTGGGGTGAGCCAATCCCAATCATTCATTGGGAAGATGGAACTTCAACGGCTGTTCCAGAAAATGAATTGCCACTTGTCTTGCCAGTAACCAAGGACATCCGCCCTTCAGGTACAGGGGAAAGTCCACTAGCTAACTTGACCGACTGGCTTGAAGTGACTCGTGAAGATGGCGTCAAAGGTCGTCGCGAAACCAATACGATGCCACAGTGGGCTGGTTCAAGCTGGTACTACCTCCGTTATATTGATCCACATAACACTGAGAAATTGGCTGATGAGGACCTTCTCAAACAATGGTTGCCAGTAGATATCTACGTGGGTGGTGCAGAGCATGCTGTTCTTCACTTGCTCTACGCTCGTTTCTGGCATAAATTCCTCTATGACTTAGGTGTTGTTCCGACTAAGGAACCATTCCAAAAACTCTTTAACCAAGGAATGATTTTGGGAACAAGCTACCGTGACCACCGTGGGGCTCTTGTGGCAACTGATAAGGTTGAAAAACGTGACGGTTCCTTCTTCCATGTGGAAACAGGAGAAGAGTTAGAGCAAGCGCCAGCCAAGATGTCTAAATCCCTCAAGAACGTTGTTAACCCAGACGATGTGGTGGAACAATATGGTGCAGATACCCTTCGCGTCTATGAAATGTTCATGGGACCACTTGATGCTTCAATTGCTTGGTCTGAAGAAGGTTTGGAAGGAAGCCGTAAATTCCTCGACCGTGTTTACCGTTTGATTACAAGTAAAGAAATCGCTGCGGAAAACAATGGTGCTCTTGACAAGATCTACAATGAAACAGTCAAAGCCGTCACTGAGCAAATCGAGTCCATGAAGTTCAATACAGCCATTGCCCAACTCATGGTCTTTGTCAACGCGGCTAACAAGGAAGACAAGCTCTATGTGGACTATGCCAAAGGATTTATCCAATTGATCGCCCCATTTGCGCCTCACTTGGCAGAAGAGCTCTGGCAAACAGTCGCAGCAACTAGCGAATCAATCTCTTATGTAGCTTGGCCAACTTGGGACGAAAGCAAATTGGTTGAAGACGAAATCGAAATCGTCGTCCAAATCAAAGGAAAAGTTCGTGCCAAACTCATGGTCGCTAAAGACCTGTCACGCGAAGAATTGCAAGAAATCGCTCTGGCTGATGAAAAAGTTAAAGCAGAAATTGACGGTAAGGAAATTGTCAAGGTGATTGCGGTACCTAACAAACTCGTTAATATCGTCGTGAAATAATATAGGAATCCTTCAGAGTAGAATCTGGAGGATTTTTTGAATCTTCTTATGAAAGTATGATATACTATGGGCAACTATAAAGTTTGAAAAGTAAAACAAGGAGAAAACGATGCCAGTAAATGAATATGGTCAGATAATTGGTGAGCCAATGAAAGGTTATACACCAGGTGAATTGCCTTCCATTGATTTCTTAGAAGGGCGCTACGCTCGGATAGAGGCTCTTTCGGTGGAAAAGCATGCGGAGGATTTACTAGCTGTTTATGGTCCAGATACTCCTCGGGAGATGTGGACCTACCTCTTTCAGGAACCAGTGGCAGATATGGAGGAACTGGTCAGCCTTTTAAACCAGATGTTGACTCGTAAGGACCGTTTTTTCTATGCTATCTTGGATAGGGAGACGGGTAAGGCCTTGGGAACCTTTTCTCTCATGCGCATTGATCAGAATAACCGAGTAATAGAAGTTGGTGCCGTCACTTTTTCGCCTGCTCTTAAGGGTACGAGGATAGGGACAGAGGCTCAATATCTCCTAGCTAGCTATGTTTTTGAGGAGCTTAACTATCGTCGCTATGAGTGGAAATGTGATTCTCTAAATTTGCCATCAAGACGAGCAGCGGAACGTTTGGGCTTTGTCTATGAAGGAACCTTCCGCCAGGCAGTCGTTTATAAGGGGCGTACGAGGGATACGGATTGGCTCTCTATGATTGATAAGGACTGGCCTCGAGTTAAAGCTCGTTTGGAAGCATGGCTGGCTCCTGAAAATTTTGATAAAAATGGACGACAGTACAAGAGCTTGAGAGGACTTTAAGAGGTGTTGACATGATCACTATTAAAAAGCAAGAAATTGTCAAGTTAGAGGATGTTTTGCATCTCTATCAGGCTGTTGGTTGGACAAATTATACACATCAACCTCAGATGTTGGAGAAGGCCTTATCTAACTCATTAGCAATTTATCTAGCACTTGATGGCGATGCCGTGGTGGGCTTGGTCCGTTTAGTCGGAGATGGTTTTTCATCGATTTTTGTCCAGGATTTGATCGTTTTGCCTAGCTATCAGCGCCAAGGGATTGGTAGCGACTTGATGAAAGAGGCTTTAGGTGATTACAAAGATGCCTATCAAGTCCAACTAGTGACCGAACAGACAGAAAAAACCTTGGGATTCTATCGTTCTCTGGGATTTGAAACCTTATCTACTTATGATTGTACAGGAATGATTTGGGTGGATCGAAAAAGATAAAAAAAAATTATTTTTTATTAAGTAAAGTTTAAGTCTCCTCGTGTATTATATAGTTATTAGATAAAGACCTCCTAATACTCTTCGAAAATCTCACCAGCCTTCGTTAGAGTCGACTTAGCTAACTATAGTTATGCTTGCGTCTATCTGCCTAGTCTTATTTCGATTTTCATTGAGTACCCTTTATTTAATAAAATCCCAAACTTTTCTTTTTCATCATAATCTCCCAAAGAAGTCACCCAATCAGGTGGCTTTTTTGTGGCTTGAAAAAGAAAATTTCATTTGAAAAAATTTTTAAAAAAATGATAAAACAAAGAAAAAGTTAAGTTAGCTTTAAGATTCATCTTGTATTATATAATCATTAAATAAAGACCTCCTAATACTCTTCGAAAATCTCACCATACTTCGTTAGAGTCGACTTAGCTAACTATAGTTATGCTTGCGTCTATCTGCCTAGTCTGATTTCGATTTTCATTGAGTACCCTTTATTTAATGAAATCCTAAACTTTTCTTTTTCATAATAATCTCCCTAATGAAGCCACCCAATCAGGTGGCTTTTTTGTTTGTGGCTTGGATTTTTGATATAATAGAGCCATGAGTAGAATTTTAGACAATGAGATCATGGGGGATGAGGAGTTAGTAGAACGTACCCTCCGTCCCCAATATTTACGTGAATATATTGGGCAGGATAAGGTCAAGGATCAGCTTCAAATCTTTATCGAGGCTGCCAAAATGCGGGATGAGGCACTGGACCATGTGCTCTTATTTGGTCCTCCAGGTTTGGGGAAAACAACCATGGCCTTTGTTATTGCCAATGAACTGGGAGTCAATCTCAAGCAAACGTCTGGTCCTGTTATCGAAAAAGCGGGGGATCTGGTAGCGATTTTGAATGATTTGGAGCCTGGAGACGTTCTCTTTATTGACGAGATTCATCGCTTGCCCATGTCGGTGGAAGAGGTGCTTTATAGTGCCATGGAAGACTTTTACATCGACATCATGATTGGGGCTGGAGAGGGCAGTCGCAGTGTCCATTTGGACTTGCCACCATTCACCTTGATTGGTGCGACGACCCGTGCGGGTATGCTTTCTAATCCTTTGAGAGCACGTTTCGGGATTACAGGCCATATGGAATACTATGCCCATGCTGATTTGACGGAGATTGTTGAGCGGACGGCAGATATCTTTGAGATGGAAATCACCCACGAGGCAGCTGCTGAGCTGGCCTTTCGTAGTCGGGGAACTCCTCGTATCGCCAATCGCCTCCTTAAGCGCGTGCGCGATTTTGCCCAGATTATGGGGGATGGATTAATCGATGATGTTATTACCGATAAAGCTTTGACCATGCTGGATGTAGACCATGAAGGTTTGGACTATGTGGACCAGAAAATCCTTCGCACCATGATTGAGATGTACGGTGGTGGTCCTGTCGGATTAGGTACTCTCTCCGTTAATATTGCCGAGGAGCGCGAGACGGTCGAAGATATGTACGAACCGTACCTGATTCAGAAAGGTTTCATCATGCGAACTCGTTCTGGACGGGTAGCGACTGCTAAGGCATATGAGCATTTAGGGTATGAATACAATGAAAAATGAACAAGAAATTTTAGATGCTTTCAGAGAAAATCCAGATATGATGACCATTCTGACCATCCTTCGTAACCTTGGTCTGAAAGACTCTTGGTTGGCAGCAGGTTCGGTTAGAAATTTCATCTGGAATCTCTTGTCAGACAAATCGCCTTTTGACCGTGAGACGGATGTGGATGTGATTTTCTTTGATCCAGATGTTTCTTATGAGGAAACAGTATCCCTAGAGAAAAAGCTGAGAGAAGTTTTTCCTCAGTATCAGTGGGAGTTGAAAAATCAGGTCTATATGCATCAGCACAGTCCCCACACTGTGCCTTACACGAGTTCTCGTGATGCCATGAGTAAATATCCCGAGCGCTGTACGGCGATAGGGCTTCGCTTGCATGCAGACGCAACTTTGGAGCTCTTTGCGCCTTATGGTTTAGAGGATATTTTTAACTTTCACGTATCCCCAACTCCTCATTTCCTAGATAATGAGGACCGAATGAAGCTCTATCAAGAACGCTTTTCCAAGAAAAATTGGCAAGAAAAATGGAAAAATCTGACTTTCTCAAAAAACTTAAGAAAAATTTAAGTTAGGGACGGTATACTAGGTTCATAAGTTAAGAGGAACTTAACTTAAACTCCTAAAACTTTTTCATAATAATCTCCCTATAAAACTAAGTCGCCCAATCAGGCGGCTTATTTTTTGTCTGTACGGAGAGCTAATAACTTAGCAATAGAAGAAAATAGGGAAATATGGTATAATGAAACGATAGATTTTTGAATAGGAATAAGAACATGTTTGGATTTTTTAAGAAAGATAAAGCTGTAGAAGTCGAGGTTCCAACACAGGTTCCTGCTCATATTGGCATCATCATGGATGGGAATGGCCGCTGGGCTAAAAAACGGATGCAACCACGGGTTTTTGGTCATAAGGCGGGGATGGAAGCCCTCCAAAAAGTGACCAAGGCAGCTAACAAGATGGGAGTTAAGGTCATCACGGTTTATGCCTTTTCAACGGAAAATTGGACACGCCCAGATCAAGAAGTCAAGTTTATCATGAACTTGCCAGTCGAATTTTATGATAACTACGTCCCTGAATTGCATGCAAATAACGTTAAGATTCAGATGATTGGGGAGACAGACCGTTTGCCTAAGCCGACTTTTGAAGCTTTGAAAAAAGCAGAGGAATTGACCAAGAACAATACGGGCTTGATTCTCAATTTTGCGCTTAACTATGGTGGCCGTGCTGAAATTACGCAGGCTCTTAAGGGCTTGGCTCAAGATGTTCTAGATGCTAAAATCAACCCTGGTGACATCACAGAAGATATGATTGGAGACTATCTTTTCACGCAACACCTGCCAAAGGATTTGCGAGATCCGGACTTGATTATCCGCACGAGTGGTGAGTTGCGTTTGAGTAATTTCTTGCCATGGCAAGCAGCATATAGCGAGCTTTATTTTACGGATACCTTGTGGCCTGATTTTGATGAAGCCGCCTTGCAGGAAGCTATTGCTGCTTTTAACCATCGCAATCGCCGTTTTGGAGGAGTTTAGGAGAAGATATGACCAAGGATTTACAAAAGAGAACATTGTTTGCGGTATTGGCCCTGGCAATTTTCCTTCCAGTCTTGTTTGCGGGAGGGCTCTTGTTGCAGATAGGGATTGGTTTGTTAGCAATGCTAGGCGTCCATGAACTCTTGCACATGAAGGGGCTAAAGACTATGACCATTGAGGGCGCTTTGACTCTTTTTGCGACCTTCGCTCTCACAGTTCCTTTAGAAAATTACCTAACATTTTTGCCTGTTGATGGGAATGTAGTTGCCTATAGTGTTTTGATTACCATAATGCTAGGGACAACCGTTTTCAGTAAAAACTATACGATTGAAGATGCCGCTTTTCCAATTGCTGTGAGTTTTTATGTTGGTTTTGGCTTCAATGCCTTACTAGATGCTCGGGTGGCAGGTTTTGACAAGGTACTTTTGGCCCTTTTTATCGTTTGGGCGACAGATAGCGCAGCCTACCTGACAGGGATGAATTTTGGTAGACATAAGTTGGCACCAAGAGTTTCTCCTAATAAGAGTATTGAGGGCTTTGTCGGGGGTATTCTAGGTGCGGTACTGATAACGGTAATCTTCATGCTAGTGGACAGTACAGTTGCTCTTCCTTATGGGATTTATAGAATGAGTCTCTTTGCAGCCTTCTTCAGTGTGGCAGGTCAGTTTGGTGACTTGATTGAGAGTGCCATGAAACGCCATTTCGGTGTCAAGGATTCTGGGAAATTTATCCCTGGACATGGCGGTGTGTTGGATCGCTTTGACAGCATGCTGATTGTGTTTCCAATGATGCACTTATTTGGCCTGTTTTAAAGAAAGGAATATTGAATGATTGGATTGCTAACCTTTATCCTCGTTTTTGGGATTATTGTGGTGGTGCATGAGTTTGGACATTTTTATTTTGCCAAGAAATCAGGCATTCTAGTTCGTGAATTTGCCATTGGTATGGGGCCCAAGATTTTTTCCCATATCGGTAAGGATGGGACTGCTTATACCATTCGAATCCTTCCTCTAGGAGGCTATGTTCGTATGGCAGGCTGGGGTGATGATGCGACAGAAATCAAGACAGGAACTCCAGTTAGTTTAACACTTGCTGATGATGGTAAGGTCAAACGGATTAACCTCTCAGGGAAGAAACTGGATCAAACGGCTCTTCCTATGCAGGTAACCCAGTTTGACTTTGAAGACAAGCTCTTTATCAAGGGTTTGGTCTTGGAAGAAGAAAAGACTTTTACAGTGGATCATGATGCAACGGTTGTTGAAGAAGACGGAACCGAAGTGCGCATCGCTCCTTTGGATGTACAGTACCAAAATGCTTCTATCTGGGGTAAGCTCATCACCAACTTTGCAGGTCCCATGAATAACTTTATCTTAGGTGTTGTTGTTTTTTGGATCTTGATCTTTTTGCAGGGTGGTGTTAGAGATACTCAGACCAATCTCTTTCATGTCATGCCAGAGGGAGCATTGTCTAAGGTAGGCGTAGCTGAGACAGCTCAAATCACCAAGGTCGGCTCGCATGAGGTTAAGAATTGGCAAGATTTGACCCAGGCTGTGGAGGCAGATACCAAGGACAAGACTGCCCCGACCTTGGATGTGACTATTTCTGAAAATGGTAGCGAAAAACAAGTCACGGTAACGCCAGAAGAAAATCAAGGACGTTATATTCTTGGGGTTCAACCGGGAGTCAGGTCAGACTTTCTATCCATGTTTGTTGGTGGATTTACGACAGCTGCTGACTCTGGGCTCCGCATCCTTTCGGCTCTGAAAAACTTGATTTTCCATCCAGATTTGAACAAACTCGGCGGTCCCGTTGCCATTTTTAAGGCAAGTAGCGATGCTGCTAAAAATGGAATTGAGAATGTCCTCTACTTCCTAGCCATGATTTCCATCAATATTGGAATTTTTAACTTGATTCCGATTCCGGCTTTGGATGGTGGAAAGATTGTGCTCAATATCCTAGAGGCTATCCGCCGGAAACCCCTTAAACAAGAAATTGAAACCTATGTCACCATGGCTGGTGTAGTTATCATGGTTGTCTTGATGCTAGCTGTGACCTGGAATGACATTATGCGACTCTTCTTTTAGATAATCGAGGAATATTATGAAACAAAGTAAAATGCTAATCCCTACGCTTCGCGAAATGCCAAGCGATGCTCAAGTTATCAGCCATGCCCTTATGTTGCGTGCTGGTTATGTTCGTCAAGTTTCTGCCGGTGTCTACTCTTACCTGCCACTTGCTAACCGTGTAATCGAAAAAGCCAAGAACATCATGCGCCAAGAATTTGATAAGATTGGTGCGGTGGAGATGTTGGCTCCTGCCCTTCTCAGTGCCGATCTTTGGCGTGAATCAGGTCGTTATGAAACTTATGGTGAAGACCTTTATAAACTGAAAAACCGTGAAAAGTCAGACTTTATTCTAGGTCCGACCCACGAAGAGACTTTTACAGCTATTGTCCGTGATTCTGTTAAGTCTTACAAGCAATTGCCACTCAATCTCTACCAAATTCAACCGAAATACCGTGATGAAAAACGTCCACGTAACGGGCTTCTCCGTACGCGTGAATTTATCATGAAAGACGGCTATAGTTTCCATGCTAATTACGATAGTTTGGATGTGACTTATGACGAGTACAAAGCGGCCTATGAACGTATCTTTACTCGTAGTGGCTTGGACTTTAAAGCCATCATCGGTGACGGTGGAGCTATGGGTGGTAAGGACAGCCAAGAATTTATGGCCATCACACCAGCTCGTACAGACCTCGACCGCTGGGTTGTCTTAGACAAGTCAGTTGCCTCATTTGATGAAATTCCTGCAGAAGTGCAAGAAGAAATCAAGGCCGAATTGCTCAAATGGATGGTTTCTGGTGAAGACACCATTGCCTACTCAAGTGAGTCTAGCTATGCAGCTAACTTAGAAATGGCAACAAACGAGTACAAACCAAGCAACCGTGTCGTTTCGGAAGAAGAAGTGACTCGAGTGGAAACTCCAGGTGTTAAATCCATCGATGAAGTCGCAGCCTTCCTTAACGTGCCAGAAGAGCAAACGATTAAAACTCTCTTTTACATGGCAGATGGTGAGCTTGTTGCAGCCCTTCTAGTTGGAAATGACCAACTCAATGAAGTCAAGTTGAAAAACCACTTGGGTGCAGATTTCTTTGATGTTGCGAGCGAAGAAGAAGTGGCAAGTGTTATCCCAGCTGGCTTTGGTTCACTTGGTCCAGTTGGTTTGCCAGAAAATGTGAAAATCATTGCAGATCGTAAGGTACAAGATGTTCGCAATGCTGTTGTGGGGGCTAACGAAGATGGCTACCACTTGACTGGTGTGAACCCAGGTCGTGACTTTACTGCAGAATATGTGGATATCCGTGAAGTTCGTGAGGGTGAAATTTCCCCAGACGGACAAGGTGTCCTAAACTTCGCCCGTGGTATCGAGATCGGTCATATTTTCAAACTCGGAACTCGCTACTCAGCAAGCATGGGTGCAGATGTTTTGGACGAAAATGGCCGTGCTGTGCCAATCATCATGGGATGTTACGGTATCGGTGTCAGCCGTCTCCTTTCAGCGGTGATGGAGCAACACGCTCGCCTCTTTGTCAATAAAACACCAAAAGGTGAATACCGTTACGCTTGGGGAATCAATTTCCCTAAAGAATTGGCGCCATTTGATGTGCACTTGATTACTGTCAATGTCAAGGACGAAGAAGCGCAAGCCTTGACAGAAAAACTTGAAGCAAGCTTGATGGGAGCTGGTTACGAAGTCTTGACAGATGACCGTAACGAACGTGTCGGGGTGAAGTTTAGCGATAGCGACTTGATTGGTCTGCCAATCCGTATCACTGTTGGGAAGAAAGCAGCCGATGGCATCGTAGAAGTTAAGATCAAGGCGACTGGTGACACCATCGAAGTTCATGCAGACAACTTGCTCGAAACGCTTGAAATCCTAAGCAAGAAATAAAAACTATAATCAGAAGAAAAACAAGGCAAAAATGTAACTAGTTTTTACCTTGTTTTTTCTATATAATGGGAAAAATGAGTAAACGAAGAGGTAAAGCTATGTTAAAATTTCCAAAGGATTTTGTCTGGGGTTCCTCAACTTCTGGACCACAGACAGAAGGACGAGTGCTTGGTGACGGTAAAGGAGATAATCTCTGGGATTATTGGTATCAGGTGGAACCCAATCGCTACTACAATGGGATTGGACCTGACAAAACATCGACTTTCTATGAAAACTGGAAAAAGGATATTGAGCTTTTGGTAGAGACTGGGCATACAGCCTTCCGAACTTCTATTCAGTGGTCTCGTATTTTCCCACAGGGCCGTGGAGAAGTCAATCCGCAAGGGGTGACTTTCTACCGTCAGGTTTTTGAAGCTATTAAGGCCAAAGGGATTCGTCTCTTAGTCAATCTCTATCACTTCGACCTGCCTTTTGCCCTCCAAGAAGACGGCGATGGTTGGGAAAATAAGGCAACTGTCAAGGCTTATGAAGACTATGCTCGTTTTTGCTTTGAGACTTACGGTGACTTGGTAGACCAATGGATTACCTTTAACGAGCCCATCGTACCTGTAGAGTTTGGCTATTTCTATGATGCCCACTATCCTCACAAAGTAGATGCCAAAGCAGCGGTTCAGGTTGCCTATCACACACAACTGGCTAGCAGTCTTGCGGTTAAGGCCTGTCATGAGGTTTTGCCTGATTCCAAGATTGGGATTGTTCTCAACTTGACACCAGCCTACCCACGTAGTCAGCATCGCGCAGATGTCAAGGCCGCTCGCATTGCGGATCTCTTCCAAGCTCAATCTTTCTTAGACCCGTCTGTCTTGGGAGCTTATCCAGAAGAATTAGTAGAAATCTTGTCTGAGCATGATTTGCTACCAGAGTACACTGTTGAAGAGTTAGAACTCATTCGCGAGAATACAGTTGATTTTCTTGGAGTCAACTACTACCAACCTTTGCGCGTTATGGCACCTCGATTTGCTAAGCATCCTGATAGCCCTCTTCTGCCAGAGCATTTCTACGAACCTTACGTCATGCCGGGCCGTAAAATCAATCCTCACCGCGGTTGGGAAATCTACGAGCAGGGGATTTATCATATCGCTCAAAATATCAAGGAAAATTATGCTAATATTGAGTGGATGCTGACCGAAAACGGCATGGGTGTTGAAGGTGAAGATAAATTCCGTGTGAATGGCATGATTCAGGACGACTATCGTATCGACTTTGTCAAAGGGCATCTGCGTGAACTTCAACGTGCTATTGAAGACGGAGCCAACTGTAAGGGTTACTTGATTTGGACCTTTATTGATTGCTGGTCATGGCTCAATAGCTATAAAAACCGCTATGGTTTGGTTGAGCTTGACTTGGAAACACAAGAACGCCGTCTGAAGAAATCAGGGCACTGGTTCAAGGAACTCAGCGACCATAATGGATTTTAAGAATAAAAAGAGTGAGATGGCGTTCATCTCACTTTTTATTACAATATCATCACCAAGGTCCCAATCGTAATCAGGATACAGCCAATAATTGTTTTAAACGTCAGGATATCTTGTAGAAAGAAAAAGGCTAGAACGAGGGTAATGACGAGACTGAATTTATCAACAGCAGATACCTCAGTTGCATTGCCCAGCTGCAAGGCCTTGTAGTAGCAGAGCCAGGAGGCGCCAGTGGCCAAGCCTGATAAGATGAGAAAGAGCCAACTTTTTCTACTGATATTGACAATTTCGGTCTGACTATTGGTCAAGAAAACCATGGCCCAGGCCATAAGAATGACGACGACCGTACGAATAGCGGTTGCTAGATTGGATGGAACTCCCTCAATCCCAATCTTGGCTAAAATTGACGTTAAGGCTGCAAAGATAGCTGATAAAAGTGCGAAGAAAAACCACATGGCAAATACCTCCTCCCCTTATTATAAGTAATTGATGCTGACTTGTCAGGTATCAAGTGAAATATTGATAAAATACCAG
Source organism: uncultured Streptococcus sp. (assembly GCA_902488495.1). GTDB lineage: Bacteria > Bacillota > Bacilli > Lactobacillales > Streptococcaceae > Streptococcus. The sequence goes on from CABTWF010000006.1 coordinate 27,895, forward strand.
ATAGAAAAACTATACCAATTTTTATTCTTGACAAGTGAGAAAAACAAGTATATACTGTTTTTGCTGATTCCGTAAAGCGAGAATTAGACTATACCAATTTAAGGAGAAAGCACAGCTGGTCTGTGTCGTATATACTATGTGTGGAATTGTTGGTGTTGTTGGAAACACAAATGCAACTGATATTTTGATTCAAGGGCTTGAAAAGCTCGAATACCGTGGTTATGATTCTGCGGGGATTTTTGTCCTAGGTGGTGCTGAAAATCACCTGGTTAAGGCTGTCGGTCGTATCGCAGAATTGTCTGCCAAGACAGCAGGTGTTGAGGGAACAACTGGTATCGGACATACGCGTTGGGCGACTCACGGGAAACCAACGGAAGACAATGCTCACCCACACCGCTCTGAGACAGGACGTTTTGTCTTGGTGCACAATGGGGTGATTGAAAACTACCTTGAAATCAAGGAAGAATACCTTGCAGGTCACCACTTCAAGGGGCAAACCGATACGGAAATCGCTGTTCACTTGATTGGGAAATTTGCAGAAGAAGAAGGTCTCTCAGTTCTTGAAGCCTTCAAAAAAGCTCTTCACATCATCCGTGGTTCTTATGCCTTTGCCTTGATTGACTCTGAAAATCCAGATGTCATCTATGTCGCTAAGAACAAATCACCGCTCTTGATTGGTCTTGGAGAAGGCTATAACATGGTCTGTTCAGATGCCATGGCTATGATTCGTGAAACCAACCAATACATGGAAATTCATGACCAAGAGTTGGTAATCGTCAAGGCTGATAGTGTTGAAGTTCAAGACTATGATGGTAATCGCCGTGAGCGTGCTAGCTATACTGCTGAGCTCGACTTGTCAGATATCGGTAAGGGGACTTATCCTTACTACATGCTCAAGGAAATTGATGAGCAACCAACGGTTATGCGTAAACTCATCCAAGCCTACACAGATGATGCTGGTCAAGTAGTGGTTGAACCTGCTATCATCAAGGCTGTTCAAGATGCAGACCGCATCTACATCCTTGCAGCTGGGACATCTTACCACGCAGGATTTGCTTCTAAGAAGATGCTGGAAGAATTGACGGATACGCCAGTTGAACTTGGAATCTCTTCTGAGTGGGGCTATGGTATGCCACTTCTCAGCAAGAAACCGCTCTTCATCTTTATCAGCCAGTCAGGTGAAACAGCCGATAGCCGTCAGGTGTTAGTCAAGGCTAATGAAATGGGGATTCCAAGCTTGACAGTCACAAACGTTCCAGGCTCAACCCTTTCACGTGAAGCTAACCATACCATGCTCCTTCACGCGGGTCCTGAAATTGCCGTGGCATCAACCAAGGCCTACACAGCACAAATCGCAGCCCTTGCCTTCCTTGCAAAAGCAGTCGGAGAAGCAAACGGCAATGCCAAAGCGCAAGCCTTTGACCTGGTTCATGAGTTGTCAATCGTAGCTCAGTCTATCGAATCAACTCTTTCTGAAAAAGAAACCATTGATGCAAAGGTTCGTGACCTTCTTGAAACAACTCGCAACGCCTTTTACATCGGACGTGGTCAAGACTACTATGTAGCCATGGAAGCCAGTCTCAAACTCAAAGAGATTTCTTACATCCAATGTGAAGGCTTTGCGGCAGGAGAACTCAAGCACGGAACCATTGCCTTGATTGAAGAGGGGACACCTGTCTTGGCCCTCTTGTCAGATCCAGTTCTTGCCAACCACACTCGTGGAAATATCCAAGAGGTCGCAGCTCGTGGTGCCAAGGTTCTCACTATCGCAGAGGAAAATGTTGCTAAAGACACAGACGATATCGTCCTTACGACCGTCCACCCTTACCTCTCACCAATTTCAATGGTCGTGCCAACGCAATTGGTCGCTTATTTTGCAACACTCCACCGTGGACTCGATGTGGACAAACCACGTAACCTTGCTAAGTCAGTAACAGTAGAATAAACTAAGAAAGTCTAGTTCATCTAGACTTTTTTGCTCTCTCTTGGTATACTTGAGTGAGGAGTATTTTTGCTCGCCTTTAATTTTTTATAAGGAGAAGAAAATGAAGAAGAAAAAAGTATTATTGCTATGCTGGTTGGTATCGTCTTGTCTAGTTCTTACTTGATACGTACGATCTTGATCCATCAGCAGAGACAAGCGAAAAAGCAAAACCTGGAACGGATTGCTGCAGTGCAAGAGACGGTTCAGTCTCAAGATCAAAAGAAAGCTGAAGAGCAGAAAGAACACTTTAAAAAGGCGTTTGAAGGTATGGATAAAACTTCCATTCTAATGAAAAACTATGATAGCCACACACCGATTAATGGGGACTACAGTTTTGGTACAAAGGATGGCGTGTACTACCTAGTAGAATTAAAAACAGGGAATAAAGTAGCTCTGGAAGGTGTGGACAAGGCCTTTCCATTGTCTGTCAAAAATGAGGACACAAATAGTACGGAGCTTGCCCTGGTTGTCCGTAAAGACCAAGTCTGGTACATGATTGATACAAAGGGTGAGACGATTTACACTTTTGAACAAACAGAATTGACAGAAAACTCGAAGTTAACTCTGAAAGACAATAAACTACAGGTAGAATAAGCTAAGAAAGTCTAGTTCATCTAGACTTTTTCTAATGAGCAAATTTATTGAAAATAGAACTAATTAGTGATAAAATACCCTGAAAACTAAAAGAGATAGCGAGGAAACGGGATGGTAGAATTAGGAATTTCAACATTTGGTGAAACAACAGCTCTAGAAGCGACTGGGCAGATTTACAGTCATGATGAACGCATTCGTCAGTTGGTGGCAGAAATTGAGCTGGCTGATAAGGTTGGTTTGGATGTGTACGGGATTGGGGAGCATCATCGGGAGGACTTTGCGGTATCGGCGCCAGAGATTGTTCTTGCAGCTGGGGGAGTCAATACCAAAAAGATTCGTTTGACTAGTGCAGTCAGCATTCTCTCGAGTATGGATCCGGTTCGCTTGTTCCAACAGTATGCCACTATCGATGCCTTGTCAAATGGCCGTGCGGAGATTATGGCTGGGCGTGGTTCATTTACCGAATCCTTCCCTCTGTTTGGTTATGACTTGAAAGACTACGAAGCTCTCTTTGATGAAAAATTAGACATGCTCCAGTTAGTCAATGAAAAGACCAAGATAGACTGGCAAGGTCAATTGACCCAAAGCATTGCTGGAAAAGAAGTCTATCCCCGTCCAGTTCAGGACAAATTGCCATTGTGGGTGGCGACAGGTGGCCATGTCGAATCAACAGTGAAGATTGCTCAGGCGGGGTTGCCGATTGTCTATGCCATTATCGGTGGCAATCCACGTTATTTTAAAAAGTTGATTCAAGCTTATCGTGAGATTGGTAGGGAAGCCGGTCATGCGGATAAAGACCTGAAAGTGGGTGCTCATTCTTGGGGCTGGATTGCGGAAGATGGCGAGCAGGCTGTCAAAGATTATTTCCATCCGACCAAGCAAGTGGTGGATGCAATTTCCAAAGACCGTCCACACTGGCAGGAGTTGACCTATGAGCAATATTTGGAGCAAGTTGGTCCAAATGGTGCCATGTTTGTGGGAAATCCAGATCAGGTAGCAGAAAAATTGATTCGCATGATTGAGGATTTAGACTTGGACCGTTTCATGCTCCATCTACCGCTTGGTTCTATGCCACATGATCAAGTTTTGAGAGCTATTGAACTCTTCGGCACACAAGTGGCCCCCAAAGTACGAGCTTACTTTGCCATGAAAGAGAGGATATAAAAAAATTCAATCGATTGAGTCGATTGGTGAGGAATACCCATGGATTCAGCAACAGGTGGAAGTGGTACAAGCGATAGAGCATACTATCTAGTGGAATATATACTAGTTTATACCAAGTACAAGATAAAATATCAAAAAAGACGATTTCCGCTTGGAAGTCGTCTTTTTTGATATTCTCGCAAATACGATATCTTGTGGTTTGTGTAAACTGGTAGATAGCTCTCTTATTTTATTTATCAAAACCTTGTAAGTTTTTTTGGCGCTCTTCAGTTTGACCCTTGGCATCCAATTTATTACCATTGTAAACAGTGCTTTCCCATGATCCGTACATTGGGTTAGGGAAAATGATGAATTTCTCACCAAACTCTTTTTGTAATTCCTCTAATTTTTGGTCGCGCTCAGTTTCAGAGGTCTTCGAAAACTCTGCAAAGTCCACAAGATTGTCTCCTAGTAGCATGACTAATTTGGTTTTTTCTTGGACTGCTTGTCTACGACCTTCTTTAGATTTGACGCCTTTTTCTAAGAACATGAGATGATCGCGACTTTGTACAGGAATTCCTTCGTTTTCTAGGTTTTTGATCGTATCATCTACCTGATCTATCGTACGGTCAGATACATAGTAAATTTGGACACCGTTTTTGTCTGCAAATTGGAGGAAGTCTTTAGCACCTGGTACAGCCTTGGCTGCGGCTTTTTTTACCCAGACATCCCAGTTTTCTGGTGTAAATGCTGTTCCATCTTTGACATTTTGCGCTTGATAAGGGCTATTGTCTAATACAGTTTCGTCCAAGTCCAAAACGATAGAGTAGGGTTTATCTGTCTGTGTTTTTAGTAGTTCTTTCAAACGATCAGTAGCGACATTGTAACCTTGTAGATAGAGTGCCTTGGTTTCAGCTGCTTTTTGATACCAAAGAGTTGACATAGTATTTTCTCTTGAACGCAACTGATCATAGGTCATGGTAACCTGATTATCAGATGTACTGCTTTGTGTTGTCTGTGAATTTGCTGAATTTGTGCCACAGGCAGTCAGTAAAATGACGGAAGCAAGTGTAGAAGCAATTGTAATGGTAACTTTGGATATTTTCATAATCCCATCCTCCTAATAATAGTCTATTAATATTGTAGCGTTTTCGCGGGATTTGTGCAAGGGAATATTGGGAGAAAATAAATTTTTCAGTAGTAATTTGGTATTAGGATAAAATTATGTACTTAATTTGGGAATGAAGATGGATATAAAATTTTCCAATCGGCTTGATAGAAAATCTATATCAACTCCTTTTTGAAAAATAGATGAAAATAAAGTGAATCTTTGAAAGGCTAGTAACATCAAGCTTTTCAGGGATTTTTTTCTTTATTGATATAAAAATTTCCAATCGAGTTGATAGTCAATATATATTGGGAAAAGGGGAAAAGGAGTGGTAAGATGGTTTCAATCCAAATGGAAGGAGAAAGGTATGGCAAGTAAAAGAGATCTAGTCTTTAGAGCGATTCGAGGCGATGAAGTGGAAAGAGTTCCTGTGGGATTTTGGTTTCATTTTGTAACACTCGAAGAAAAGGGACAGGGATTAAATAATCCACGTATCTTTCAAAAAAGTGTTGATGGGCATCGCAACTATGTGGAAAGGATTCGCCCTGATTTTGTCAAAATTATGAGCGACGGTTTTTTCCTTTATCCAAGTAATGTCTATAATCCTAAGATTGCAAGCATTCAGGAGCTGACTTCTATTGAGTCGATTGGTGAGGAACACCCATGGATTCAGCAACAGGTGGAAGTGGTACAAGCGATTCGAGAGACCTTTACCGAAGAGATTGCTTCTTTCTACAATATCTTTTCACCGATCTCCTACCTCAAGCGCTGGTTCCGTACAGAAACTTCTCGAGGAGATAGGGAAGTGGCTGATCTATTGCTTGAAAATCCTGAGCAATTCAGAGCGATTCTAGATGTGATTGCAGGAGATGTTGCTATCCTAACTCAGAAAATCATCCAGCAAGGCGGTGTCGACGGGATTTACCTCAGCACCCAGGAAATTCAAGATGAGCGCATCACACCAGCACTCTACCAAACCTATATCGAACCGAGCAATATAGCGATTTTGGAGGCATCCAATCAGGTGGGTGGGATCAATATCCTCCATATCTGTGGTTTTGAAGGTGCGAGCAATGATGTGACGATATTTAAGGACTATCCAGCTCAAGTGGTCAACTGGGCGACCCACCATGAGGATGTTAGTTTGACACAGGGTCAAGAGTTATTCCGAGATAAGGCCGTTTTAGGTGGATTCGAAAATGGCAAGAAAAGCTTGCTTTATCAAGGTTCCAAAGCGGAATTGCAAGATGAAACAAGACGGTTGCTGGCTGAAGCTGGTAGTAAAGGCGTTCTTCTGGGAGCTGACTGTACTGTTCCAGATGACTTTGACTTAGAGAGGTTGGACTGGATTCGGCAGGCAGCTGTTCTCTAAAAGGAGGAGCTATGAAAAGTAAAAGATGGGGAATCTTCATTGCAGTTGTCGGTTTGCTGGCCTTGGTTGCCATAAGCGTCGTAAAAAATGGGCACTGCAAAAATGGAGAGAGATGTCGTGGAGTTCAGGATTTTTCCAAGTCCAGTCTTCCCTTTCTACGCTCGAATGATATCGCAAGCAGTTTATTAGTTGAAAAAGTAAGAAATGGAGAATAAGAATGTCAGAAAAAAAAGAATGGGTTTTAAAAGCATTTAAAGGTGAAAAGGTTGATCGTGTGCCAGTTGGTTTTTGGCACCATTTCACATCCGAAGACGAATGGCTACATGGATTCTCAAATCCAGTCATTATCGAGAAGAATATTGAGGGCCATAAGCGCTTTATCCGAGAAGTTCAGCCAGACTTTATCAAACTCATGAGTGATGGCTACTTTGCTTATCCAAATCCAGCGATTGCCAAAGGAAAGTCACTTCAAGAATTGGCGACCATTCAACCACTCGGATCAGATCATGCTTGGATAAAAGAGCAGGTGGACTTGGTTAAGAAAATCAAGCAAGAGTTTACAGAAGATATCGTTGCGATTTACAATATTTTTGCTCCTGTGACCTATCTCAAGTGGCTGCTGGGGGAAGTGTCTGGTGGCGATGACCTCATTGCTGATTTTTTGGTGGAAGATCCTAAAGCTCTTAAGAAGGTGTTGGATGTGATTGCAGAGGATATTGCGAGTCTCAGTCGAGCTGTCATCGAAGAGGCTGGTGCTGATGGAATCTATCTCAGCGTGCAGAGTATCCAAGATCAACGAGTGTCGGCAGCAGATTATCAAGCCGTCATTGCCCCTAGCGAGATAACGGTTCTGGAAGCAGCTAGTGCTGTTGGTGGCGTCACTGTTCTTCATATCTGTGGCTACGAGGGAGCGCGAAATGATATTCATCTTTTTGCAGACTACCCAGCCCAAGTCTTTAACTGGGCTGTAGGACCAGAGGGAATCACTCTCAAGGAAGGTCGTGAGATTTTCAAGGGACGTACGGTTCTTGGAGGATTCGAAAATGGCAAGACAGGCTTGCTGTATACTGGTAGCAAGGATGCCATTCAGGCTGAGGCAAAGAAACTAGTTGCAGAAGCTGGGGAACAGGGCTTGGTACTTGGGGCAGATTGTACCATTCCAAGTGATATCGCAGTTGAACGTATCCAGTGGGTGAGAGAAGCGCTTGAAAACTAAAGGAGAAAAAGATGAGTAAAAAAGCATGGATTATCGGTGGTGTAGCAGTTGTTGCAGTAATTGGGGCAACGATTATCGGGAGAAGTTTAGCTGGTGCTCCAACCAAGGATGGAGAAACGGCTTCGTCTGCTGAAGTCATAACCTTGAAGGTTGCCCATACACAAAACTATGTGCCTTATGACTTTGTCAATGAAAAAGGGGAATCAGATGGTTATGAGGTAGCTGTTTTGAAGGCTGTTGATGAGAAGTTGGCAAACTATCAATTTGAATATACGGGCACCAGTGATGACGACCTCTTGATTGGTCTGGAATCAGGCAAGTATGACATCGGAACCAAGGGAGCTTGGTACACAGATGAACGAGCTAAAAAGTTTGTCATTCCATCTGAACCAGTCGGAGCGAGCATCATCGGATTTACTGTCAGAAAAGAAGATGAACAGAAATACAAAACCATTGATGACTTTGCTAAGAATAAAGGGAAATTGGTTCCCATCTCTCCACAGAATGCTCAATGGAATGTTATCACCAGCTACAATGAAAAACATCAGGATGCACCGATTGAGCTAACAGCAGCTGAATCCTTTAAAGTGGCAGATGCCTATGCCTGGGTCTTAGAAGGACGTTATGACGCCTTCTTTGATATCAAACTGTCCTTTGAAAAAGCAGTTACCGCAGAAGATGGACCTTACCACCAATATGCGGATAAACTCAGCTGGTTCCCATATAAAGGTATTCCAACTTATCCCTTGATTCACCGTGATGAAAAGGGTGAGAAATTCGCTAAAGAATATGAAAAAGCAATCAAAGAGTTGAAAGAAGATGGTACGCTTGCTAAGCTATCTCAGCAATACTTCAAAGAAGATGTCTTTAGTTATGTAGACAAAGACTAGACCAGAAATTCCAAGACTAGAAAGGGTTTTGCATGGTTTCTTATGATTTTTCCAGGGTCTTTCAGTTTTTGCCGACCTTATGGCAGGCACTTCCTATGACCTTGTTCATTCTCTTTTTTACCACTCTTCTTGGTTCCCTTTTTGGAGGTCTCTTGGCCTGGGCGCAAGTAGGAGAAGACAAGAGTTTTGCAGCGATTTCCAAAGGCTATATCTTTACCCTACGTTGTACACCGCCGATTGTCTTGCTTTTTCTAGTCTTTTATGGCTTGCCAGAATTTCTGAAATGGTGGCTTGGTTTGGATATCAACAACTGGTCTAAAACTATTTTTGTTCTCCTGACGATGATTCTCTTGTTTGCGGCTATTGTTGCCGAGGTTTTCAAGGCGGCCTATCAAGCTATTCCAAAGGGGCAGACAGAGGCCGGGCTTAGTATTGGTTTGACTCCAAGTCAGACTTTTTGGAGAATCATTTTTCCCCAAGCTTTTCAAGTTGCTCTTCCCAATATAACGACCGCTATTCTCAATCTCATGCGGGATGCTGCCTTGGCTTATACGATTGGTTTTGTTGATGTTATGGGGGCAGGCAATCTCTTGATCAGTCGCAATTTAGGGAACTACTCTCTGGAAACCTATACGGCAGTTGCGCTTCTTTACTGGGGGATTGCCTTGGTTATTTCTAGCTTGAGTCGTTTGCTTGAGAAGTCTTTGGAAACAAAAGGGAGGTAAGAAATGGATATAGACTATATTGTAAAGACCTTTCTGGAGACCTTGAAGGGTGTGCCAATCACCTTGATTATCATGATTGTGGCTATGGTCTTAAGCTTTTTACCGGCTCTATTTTTAGCCTTGGGGCAGATTTACAAGGTTCGAGGTGTGAGGAGTTTTTCTCTGGTCTATCTGGCCTTTATCCGAGCGACTCCTCCGATTTTATTGATTCTCTTCTTTTATAGTTTGTTTCCAAGCCTGCTGAATCAATTTCTCAAAAGCATAGGAAGTGACCTTGATATTTTCAAGCTTGATCCTCTCTATTATGCCTTTATCATTTATAGTTTGATGACAGTCGGGAGTTTCTCGGAGATTTTGCGTTCAGCCATCTTGACGGTGGACAAGGGACAACTAGAGGCAGCGCATGCGATTGGGCTGACTACAACCCAGGCCTATCTAAGGATTGTTTTTCCTCAAGCCTTGCGCTCAGCCTTGCCTAACTTGGCCAATCTGGTGATCAATATCGTCAAAGGGACCTCCCTGGTCTTTGTTATGACCATCAAGGACATCACCGCTATTGCTCGTGTGGAAGCGTCCTACGGTTACCAGTATTTTGAGTCTTATTTTGTGATCTTTTTGCAGTATATTTTGATCTGTGGTTTGATTCAGTGGGGCTTCTCCCTACTGGAAAAAGGCTATGTGAAAAAAGAAAAAAGTGCAAAAGCATCTAGCGCGCGTTTCGTATAGGAGGACAGGATGTTACAAGTAGAACATATCGCAAAAACATTTGGTGAGAGGCAGGTCTTGGAGGATGTCAATCTTCAGGTTAACCAAGGGGATGTCGTCGTTATTTTAGGACCATCAGGTTCGGGGAAAACGACCTTTCTCCGTTGTCTTAATCACTTAGAAAAAGCTGACAGTGGCCGTTTGACCTTGGCAGGAAAGACCTATGACTTATCCAAATTGAGCAAGAAAGACATTCTAGAAATTCGCCAAAAAACAGCCTTTGTTTTCCAACACTACAATCTCTTTGCAAACAAAACTGCTCTGGAAAATATTCTAGAAGGCCTAATCGTGGCTCGTAAAGTTCCCAAGGAAGAAGCACTTAAACGTGCAGAATCTGCCTTGGAAAAAGTTGGTTTACTGGCCTACAAAGACTACTACCCTTCACAACTATCTGGAGGGCAACAACAACGAATAGGAATTGCGCGTGCTATTGCCGTCAAACCCGAGGTCATTTTGCTAGATGAACCAACATCAGCACTAGACCCTGAGTTGGTTGGAGATGTTTTGGATGTTCTGAAACAGTTGGCGGGAGAAGGTGTGACCATGGTGGTCGTCACGCATGAGATGGGATTTGCTAGAGATGTCGCCAACCACGTTATTTTCATGGATGGAGGCCGTATCGTAGAGGAGAACAATCCCCACGATTTCTTTAGTCGTCCACAAGAAGAACGAACCAAGCAGTTCCTGGCTCGTATCTTATCAGACGCTAGCTATAGTGTAGAATATATGATTTGATAGCTAAGTGTATCATAAAAACAACACCCCATGACTAGAAGATTCTTCTGACCATGGGGTGTTTTCTCTATAGGAGGGCTAGGTTATATTCTTTGAAAATCTCTTCAAACCAGGTCAGCTTCGCCTTATCTACAACTTCAAAGCTGTGCTTTGAGCAGCCTGTGGCTAGCTTTCTAGTTTACTCTTTGATTTTCATTGAGTATCAGTTCTCTTTCTTGTTTTTTATCAACCATCCAAGTCCGAGAAGGGCAAGGATACTGAATCCAGCAAGGGCAAGAAGTGATTTGCTCTCAGTTCCTGTGTTTGGAAGGAGGTTCTGAGAGTTAGCCTCTGCAGCGGTTTCTTGAGTTTCAGGATTGGCTGCTAGGCTTTGAGCTTGGCCTTGTTCTGGTTCAACTTCCAAGCTAGAAAGATCAAATTCTGGTTTTTCTTCCACAGCTGGAGCGACAATGGCACCACCTTGAGACAAGCGGAGAACAACGGCAGTGAGAGCGTTCAATTTCAAGCCTTTTTCAGTCCATTCGAGACCTTGAGGTTTAGCGATTCCTACTGGTCCGGCTTGATTTTCATCTGCCAGGACTTCAGCCTTTCTCAAGTGAGCAAAGGCAGTTCCTAGAGTAAATTCACGAGCCTTATCATCCGCATTGACAAAGACTGCGTAGACATCGCCGTTTGGAGCAGTGATTTGGTAGCCGATGGTCACATCTTCTTTTTCAACGCCATTTTGTCCTGGAACAGTAATGAGGTGGACGCGCTCCTTGATATCTTGCAGACTCTTGAGTCGGAAAGCGTCTGTAGATTGACGAAGAGCGATCAGACCTTTCATGTAGTCACGGCTCTTGACATTTTCAGGATATGCTTTGCTATCTGTAGCTTTGGTCCAGTCAAACTTGTTGACAGCATCACTAGAGTCGTAAGAGTCATGGATAAAGTAAGGATAGACAAATGGCTTGCCGTCTTTGTCACGCAACAAGTGAGATTTGTTTGGAACCTTATCTTCAGGAACAGGAGTCTTATAGGCTGGATCAAGGAATTGTTTGGTACGTCCGTATTCTTGACCAGAGTGGATAAACGGAGTCCCTTGAGCAGTCAAGACCATGAGGTTTCCAAGTCGCAAACGACGATGGATTTCAGCATAGTTCTCAGCCTTGCTTGGGTCTTTTTTGATAGACTGGGCAATGATATCAAAGAGGGTCAAGTTATCATGGGCTGCGATATACTGGATAACATCTCCAGGGTTGTCTGCTTCAAAGTTGGTTGGTTGGGCAATGAGATTTTTAAAGATGGTATTGATATCGCGTTTGCCACCTGTGATAAAGGCAGGTTGACCTTCGTTTGGATAGCCAGACTTGAGGTTGTTGCGGATGTCGTCTGAAAAGACAGCGACAGTATTTGTTTTCTTCATCCAATCTTGGTCAGCAGGTTGTACAGGCGTATTTTCATCACCAGTATAGGTTCTCCAGCCTTCACCTAGCATGATAAGATTTGGATTGAGGGCGCGTGCAGCTTTGTACGCTTCTTCGATAGAAGCCGCATCGTGGTCACCCATCATATCGAAGCGGAAACCATCTACTTTGTAAGTTTCAACCAGATACTTGATAGAGTCTACCAAGACACGTTTAGACATGTAGTGGGTTGTTCCCAAACGACCGCCTCCGAAGCTAGTACGTGGAGTTCCGTCTGCATCCATAAAGTGATAGTAGTTTGGCTCAATATCTTCAAAAATATCAACATTTGCAGTATGGTTGTAGACCACGTCCAGGATAGCCCCCATGCCACGTTTGTGGATTTCGTTGATGAGATTTTTGAATTCGGCAATACGTTTTTCTGGATCCTTAGGATCGCTTGAGTACATACCAGTCAAGGAGAAGTAGTTTTGAGGGTCATATCCCCAGTTATAGTTGCTGTTGCTTGAAGCGTAGGCAGACAAACGTTCTTGGTTCTTTAATTCATTGACAAAGTAGTAAGACAAGACTGGAAGGAGCTGGATATGAGTCACACCCAAGTCTTTGAGATAGTCTAGTTTTTCGATAAAGGCTTCAAAGGTACCAAATGGCTTGGTCAAGTCTTTTGCGATGGCAGGATCCGAAGTGAAGTCACGCACATGAGCCTCATAGATAACGGCATCTTCACGTGATTTGAAGTTACGAATCTTTCCATAGGTCAAGTCTTGCGGACCTAACTTCGCTGGATCGACAAAGGCAGCTTTAGCGACCTTATGAGCGGCATCTGTTTTTGCTAGGTCACTGTTCCAAGCCGCTAATGATTTGGCATAAGGGTCAAGAACGAGGACAGTTTTACCTTGGCGCTCGATCTGGTAGTGGTAGTAGTAGCCAGTGTAGTTGCTGATACCGAGACCAGAGTTTGCATCCAGAGTTTGTTTCCAGGTTCCTTTTTCTCCTTTTTCAAGGGCGACAGTTCCAACTACCTTTTCAGGGTCTTTCTTGTCATAGACAACAACGGAAACCTTATCAGCACTTGGAGACCAGAGGGTGAGGTCAACACGCTTGCCATCTTCTTTTAGAGTTGCGCCGAGTGGACCATCGTAACTGTAGGACTCATCCTTGAGGCGCCAGCTTGAACGTGTGGTAAAGCGGTCTGAATTGTAGCTGACAGTGTAAGGGTGTTGAGTGTCAGAGAAGTCGCCGATGTAGGTCACTTTTTTACCTGCCTCATCCACTTCCACGTCTATGATAGCTACTTTATTCCCTTGGTAATCAGTGATGCTGGAGTGTTTGAGGATATCGTCTTTCTTAGCTCCAACGAGGGTAGAAAAACTGCTTTCGATACGAGATTTAGCCACGTGTTGGGCACCAGTCATACGGATATCGTGAACGTAGTAGGGGTTGGTGTAGATGGTTTCGTCATCATCTTTGAGGAAAATCTGACTGTGATTTTTTAGATCAGTGAATTTATAATCTTCTTTTCTGATTTTCACATCATCGCCTTTCTTGCTTTCGTCTAGTAATAAAAATCCAAATTCTCTTGCAGCTTCATTGAGTGGGATATCAATGTAACGGCCATATTTTCCAGTTGCTGTAAAGTCAGTACCGTCAGGCCATTCTCCACTGCTTGGGTTTTTAACATCGCCCCAATACCAGAGAGATTTTTTGTCATAGTTTCCATCGGTGCGGTAGTAGTTGACACGAATAGTTCCTGCTGGTTGAGGGCGGTAGTTGTATACCTTGTAGTTTTCATCTAGCCAGGCCTCGTTCATTTTTGGAGAGAGGCGCTCTACAGAACGGTCTCCCGTCAGGTTATCCCCCTTGGTATTGTTGATGAGGAAGCTGACTTTCTTGGCTTGCTCATTTTTGAGTTTGACATCTAGGTAATAACCGTAGTCATCTTGCTTGGCATCCTTGAAGGACTTGGCTCCATTGGGCCAGTTTTCAGACGGCTTCTCAACATCGTCCCAAGTCCAAAGACCTTGAGAATCCTTGTTTTCTTCAGGGAGTTTTTTTACATGGATACGGAAGTGGTTGTCTTCGATGGGTTCTTCAGAGGATGCGTCAGCTTGTGGTTTTTGATCTGAAGTTGGCGTTGCAGTGCTGTTATCTACTTTCTCTTCCTTGCTGTTAGCCTGGCTTGTAGTAGCATCTTCTGTTTTGGGTGTTGCTGGCGCTGTAGTAGTTTCCCCAGCTGGAGCTTCTTTTTTAGAATCAAGGGAAGCGTTTGCATTCTTTTGTTCAGAAATAGGCGTTTCCGTTTGAGTTTGACTCGTTTCAGTCTCAGTAGGGGCCTTGATCACAGCGCTGGTATTTTCCTGAGTTTGAGGCAGGTTTTCGTTAGCCGAAATAGTTGGCATTGCAGCAGAAAGCAGGATAATGCTGGCACCAATAAGGACAGAACCAGTTCCGTTCTTCAAGGAACGGATACCATAAATCATTTTTTTCTCAGTTTGAGATGGGATCTTTTTCATCACAATTCTCCTTGTGTAGTTGTTCCCTATCAGTATAGCACGAGGTAAACATTAGTGCAAGCGTTTTCCTAACTTTTAAGAGAAAATATAATGCTTCATTCTCTTGAAATTTTAAAATAATATATAGGAAAAGATTGTTTAAAAAATAGTAAAAAAACCTTGAAAAATCTAGCTAAATAAGGTATAATGTGAATAATCATTTGTCGTAGGTTTTGTCTGAAATATTGTCCAGACAAGGCTCACAGCAGTTAAATCTTCTGAAAAAGTCAGATTTAGCTGCTCTTTTTGTGCTTTTTTTCAGGTTTTTGAGTGATTGTAACAAAGATTTAAAGATTCTGAAAATTCGCCAAAGGGACACGGTGATAGGGGTTTTAAAAACCATATGACGATTAGAAAAGCCTGATTGACAAGGCTTGGAATTTATTTACAAAGGAGAATCATCTTGGCAGGACATGACGTTCAATACGGGAAACATCGTACCCGTCGTAGTTTTTCAAGAATCAAAGAAGTTCTTGACTTACCAAATTTGATTGAAATTCAAACGGATTCATTCAAAGATTTCCTAGATCACGGTCTTAAGGAAGTATTTGAAGATGTATTGCCAATTTCAAACTTCACAGACACAATGGAGTTGGAATTTGTTGGCTATGAAATCAAGGAACCAAAATACACGCTCGAAGAAGCACGTATCCACGATGCTAGCTACTCAGCACCAATTTTTGTGACCTTCCGCTTGATCAATAAAGAAACAGGCGAAATCAAGACCCAAGAAGTCTTCTTTGGTGATTTCCCAATCATGACCGAAATGGGTACTTTCATCATCAATGGTGGTGAACGTATTATCGTTTCTCAGTTGGTCCGCTCACCAGGTGTTTACTTTAACGACAAAGTAGACAAGAACGGTAAAGTGGGATACGGCTCAACTGTTATCCCTAACCGTGGAGCTTGGTTGGAACTGGAAAGCGACTCAAAAGACATTGCCTACACTCGTATCGACCGTACTCGTAAGATTCCATTTACGACCTTGGTTCGTGCGCTTGGTTTCTCAGGTGATGATGAAATCTTTGATATCTTTGGTGATAGCGAATTGGTTCGCAACACCGTTGAAAAAGATATCCACAAGAATCCAATGGACTCTCGTACAGACGAAGCCTTGAAAGAAATCTACGAACGCCTTCGTCCAGGTGAGCCTAAGACTGCTGAAAGCTCACGTAGCTTGCTTGTGGCACGTTTCTTCGACCCACGTCGCTATGACTTAGCAGCCGTTGGTCGTTACAAGATCAATAAAAAACTCAACGTTAAAACACGCTTGCTCAACCAAACCATTGCGGAGCCATTGGTAGACCCTGAAACTGGTGAAATCTTGGTAGAAGCTGGTACCGTTATGACTCGTAGCGTGATTGAAAGTATCGAGAGTCACTTGGATGGCGACTTGAACAAGATTGTTTATATTCCAAACGATGCAGCTGTTCTGACAGAACCAGTTGTGCTTCAAAAATTCAAGGTTGTTGCCCCAACGGATCCAGACCGTGTTGTAACCATCATCGGAAATGCCAATCCAGACGACAAGGTTCGTGTTGTAACTCCTGCAGATATCCTTGCAGAGATGAGCTACTTCCTCAACTTGGCTGAAGGTATTGGACGTGTGGATGATATCGACCACCTTGGGAACCGTCGTATCCGTGCAGTTGGTGAATTGCTTGCCAACCAAGTACGTCTTGGACTTTCTCGTATGGAACGTAATGTCCGTGAACGCATGTCTGTTCAGGACAATGAAGTCTTAACACCTCAACAAATCATCAACATCCGTCCTGTAACAGCTGCGGTTAAAGAATTCTTTGGTTCATCACAGTTGTCACAGTTCATGGACCAACACAACCCGCTTTCTGAGTTGTCTCACAAACGCCGTTTGTCAGCCTTAGGACCTGGTGGTTTGACACGTGACCGTGCTGGATATGAAGTACGTGACGTGCATTACACTCACTATGGTCGTATGTGTCCAATCGAGACACCTGAAGGACCTAACATCGGTTTGATTAATAACTTGTCATCTTACGGGCACTTGAACAAGTATGGATTTGTTCAAACACCATACCGTAAGGTTGACCGTGAAACAGGTGTTGTTACCAATGAAATCGTTTGGTTGACAGCCGATGAAGAAGATGAATTTACTGTAGCGCAAGCTAACTCTCGTCTCAACGAAGATGGTACTTTTGCTGAGAAAGTTGTCATGGGACGTCACCAAGGGGTCAACCAAGAGTATCCAGCAGAAGTGGTTGACTACATGGACGTTTCACCAAAACAGGTAGTTGCCGTTGCGACAGCATGTATTCCTTTCTTGGAAAACGATGACTCCAACCGTGCCCTCATGGGTGCCAACATGCAACGTCAGGCTGTGCCTTTGATTGATCCAAAAGCACCTTACGTTGGTACTGGTATGGAATACCAAGCAGCCCATGACTCTGGAGCGGCTGTTATTGCCCAGTATGATGGTAAAGTTACATACGCAGATGCTGACAAGGTAGAAGTACGCCGTGAAGATGGTTCGCTAGATGTTTACCACATCCAAAAATTCCGTCGTTCAAACTCAGGTACTGCCTACAACCAACGCACTCTCGTTAAAGTTGGCGATGTTGTTGAAA
Source organism: uncultured Streptococcus sp. (assembly GCA_902488495.1). Classification (GTDB taxonomy): domain Bacteria; phylum Bacillota; class Bacilli; order Lactobacillales; family Streptococcaceae; genus Streptococcus. Next base: position 44,988 of record CABTWF010000006.1, read on the forward strand.
AAGGCGACTTTATCGCTGACGGACCTTCTATGGAAAAAGGGGAAATGGCGCTTGGACAAAACCCAATCGTTGCCTACATGACATGGGAAGGTTACAACTTCGAGGATGCCGTTATCATGAGCGAACGCTTGGTCAAAGACGATGTCTATACATCTGTCCACCTCGAAGAATACGAATCAGAAACGCGTGATACAAAGCTTGGGCCTGAAGAAATTACTCGTGAAATTCCAAACGTTGGTGAAGATGCTCTTAAAGACCTTGACGAAATGGGTATTATTCGTATCGGTGCTGAGGTTAAAGAAGGGGATATCCTTGTAGGTAAAGTCACACCTAAGGGTGAGAAAGACCTTTCAGCTGAAGAACGTCTCTTGCACGCTATCTTCGGAGATAAGTCTCGTGAAGTCCGTGACACTTCTCTTCGTGTACCTCACGGTGCCGATGGTGTCGTTCGTGATGTTAAGATCTTTACACGTGCAAATGGTGATGAGTTGCAATCAGGTGTTAACATGCTGGTTCGCGTCTACATCGCTCAAAAACGTAAGATCAAGGTCGGAGATAAGATGGCCGGACGTCACGGAAACAAAGGGGTTGTCTCTCGTATCGTTCCTGTAGAAGACATGCCTTACCTTCCAGACGGAACTCCAGTCGACATCATGTTGAACCCACTTGGGGTACCATCACGTATGAATATCGGTCAGGTTATGGAGCTCCACCTTGGTATGGCGGCTCGTACTCTTGGTATCCACATCGCAACACCAGTCTTTGACGGAGCAAGTTCTGAAGACCTTTGGGACACTGTTAAAGAAGCAGGTATGGACAGTGATGCCAAGACAATCCTTTACGATGGACGTACAGGTGAGCCGTTTGACAACCGTGTATCAGTTGGTGTCATGTACATGATCAAACTCCACCACATGGTTGATGATAAATTGCACGCGCGTTCAGTCGGACCATACTCAACTGTTACCCAACAACCACTCGGAGGTAAAGCTCAGTTTGGTGGACAACGTTTCGGTGAGATGGAAGTTTGGGCTCTTGAAGCCTACGGTGCGTCAAATGTTCTCCAAGAAATCTTGACTTACAAGTCTGACGATATCAACGGACGTTTGAAAGCTTATGAAGCCATTACAAAAGGAAAACCAATTCCAAAACCAGGTGTTCCAGAATCCTTCCGAGTTCTTGTAAAAGAATTGCAATCTCTTGGTCTTGACATGCGTGTCCTTGACGAAGATGACCAAGAAGTGGAACTTCGCGACTTGGATGAAGGAATGGACGAAGATGTCATCCACGTAGATGACCTTGAAAAAGCCCGCGAAAAAGCAGCACAAGAGGCTAAAGCAGCCTTTGAAGCTGAAGAAGCTGAGAAAGCAACAAAAGCGGAAGCAACAGAAGAAGCTGCTGAATAAGAAAAAGCAGTTCACTTAGAATAGAAAGGGAAGAAATAGTGGTTGATGTAAATCGTTTTAAAAGTATGCAAATCACCCTAGCTTCTCCAAGCAAAGTCCGTTCATGGTCTTATGGAGAAGTCAAAAAACCTGAAACAATCAATTACCGTACCTTGAAACCAGAACGTGAAGGACTTTTTGACGAAGTCATCTTTGGTCCTACAAAAGACTGGGAATGTGCTTGTGGCAAGTACAAACGCATTCGTTACAGAGGAATTGTTTGTGACCGCTGTGGGGTTGAAGTAACGCGTACGAAAGTTCGTCGTGAGCGTATGGGACACATCGAGTTGAAAGCTCCTGTATCTCACATCTGGTATTTCAAAGGGATTCCAAGCCGTATGGGCTTGACCCTTGATATGAGTCCTCGTGCCCTCGAGGAAGTTATCTACTTTGCAGCTTATGTGGTGATTGATCCTAAGGATACACCACTTGAGCACAAGTCTATCATGACAGAGCGCGAATACCGTGAGCGTTTGCGTGAGTATGGTTATGGCTCATTCGTTGCTAAGATGGGTGCAGAAGCCATCCAAGACCTCTTGAAACAAGTAGATCTTGAAAAAGAAATTGCCGAACTCAAAGAAGAGTTGAAAACAGCTACTGGACAAAAACGTGTCAAAGCTATCCGCCGTTTGGATGTTTTGGATGCCTTTTACAAGTCTGGAAACAAACCTGAATGGATGATTCTCAACATCCTTCCAGTTATTCCACCAGATCTTCGTCCAATGTTGCAGTTAGATGGTGGCCGTTTTGCCTCATCTGACTTGAACGACCTTTACCGACGTGTTATCAACCGTAACAACCGTTTGGCTCGTTTGCTTGAGTTGAATGCACCAGGTATCATCGTTCAAAATGAGAAGCGTATGCTTCAAGAAGCGGTTGACGCTTTGATTGACAACGGTCGTCGTGGTCGTCCGATCACAGGACCAGGTAGCCGTCCACTGAAATCATTGAGCCACATGCTTAAAGGTAAACAAGGACGCTTCCGTCAAAACTTGCTCGGTAAACGTGTTGACTTCTCAGGACGTTCCGTTATCGCCGTTGGTCCAACTCTTAAGATGTACCAATGTGGTGTGCCACGTGAAATGGCGATTGAGCTCTTTAAACCATTTGTGATGCGTGAAATCGTTGCCCGCGACATCGTGCAGAACGTCAAAGCGGCTAAACGCTTGGTGGAACGTGGAGACGAACGTATCTGGGATATTCTTGAAGAAGTAATCAAAGAACACCCAGTACTTTTGAACCGCGCACCGACCCTTCACCGTTTGGGTATCCAAGCCTTCGAGCCAGTCTTGATTGACGGTAAGGCCCTTCGCTTGCACCCACTTGTCTGTGAAGCCTACAATGCCGACTTTGACGGTGACCAAATGGCCATCCACGTACCGCTTTCAGAAGAAGCTCAAGCAGAAGCTCGTATCTTGATGTTGGCTGCTGAGCATATCTTGAACCCGAAAGATGGTAAACCAGTTGTTACTCCATCTCAGGACATGGTTTTGGGTAACTACTACTTGACCATGGAAGAAGCTGGTCGTGAAGGGGAAGGAATGGTCTTCAAAGACCGTGACGAAGCGGTTATGGCTTACCGTAATGGTTATGTTCACCTCCACTCACGTGTTGGTATTGCAACAGACAGCCTTAACAAACCATGGACAGAAGAGCAAAAACACAAGGTCTTGCTGACAACGGTTGGTAAAATCCTCTTCAACGACATCATGCCAGAGGGTCTGCCTTACTTGCAAGAACCAACAAATGCCAACTTAACAGAAGGTGTTCCAGCTAAATACTTCTTGCCACTAGGTGGAGATATCAAGGAAGCTATCAGCAATCTTGAACTCAACCCTCCATTCAAGAAGAAAAATCTTGGGAATATCATCGCTGAAATCTTCAAACGTTTCCGTACGACAGAAACATCTGCCCTACTTGACCGCATGAAGAACCTCGGATACCACCACTCAACTCTTGCAGGTTTGACAGTGGGTATTGCCGATATCCCAGTCGTTGAAGACAAGGCTGAAATCATCGAAGAATCACACAAACGTGTAGAACAAATCACCAAACAATTCCGTCGTGGTATGATCACAGACGACGAGCGCTACAACGCTGTTACAGCTGAATGGCGTGCAGCCCGTGAAAAATTGGAGAAACGTTTGGTTGCCAACCAAGATCCTAAGAACCCAATCGTTATGATGATGGACTCTGGAGCCCGTGGTAACATCTCAAACTTCTCACAGCTTGCCGGTATGCGTGGTCTGATGGCCGCTCCGAACGGACGTATCATGGAATTGCCAATCCTTTCAAACTTCCGCGAAGGTTTGTCAGTACTCGAAATGTTCTTCTCAACTCACGGTGCCCGTAAAGGTATGACCGATACGGCCCTTAAGACAGCCGACTCAGGTTACTTGACTCGTCGTTTGGTTGACGTTGCCCAAGACGTTATCATCCGTGAGGACGACTGTGGAACAGACCGTGGTCTCTTGATTCGTTCTATCGCAGAAGGAAAAGAGATGATCGAGTCTCTTGAAGAACGTCTTATCGGTCGTTACACTAAGAAAACTGTTAAACATCCAGAAACTGGTGCAGTGATCATCGGTCCAAATGAATTGATTACAGAAGAAAAAGCTGCTGAAATTGCAAATCTTAAGATCAAGAATGAAGATGGTGAACTTGTAAATGCAATCGAGGAAGTTACTATCCGTTCTGTATTTACATGTAACACTCGTCATGGTGTCTGCCGTCACTGTTACGGTATCAACTTGGCGACTGGTGATGCGGTTGAAGTTGGTGAAGCAGTTGGTACAATCGCTGCCCAATCTATCGGGGAACCTGGTACACAGCTTACAATGCGCACCTTCCACACGGGTGGGGTTGCCTCAAATACCGATATCACTCAGGGTCTTCCTCGTGTCCAAGAAATCTTTGAAGCCCGCAATCCTAAAGGGGAAGCGGTCATCACAGAGGTCAAAGGACAAGTTACAGCTATCGAAGAAGATGCGTCAACTCGTACCAAGAAAGTCTTCGTTAAGGGTGAAACTGGAGAAGGCGAATACGTGGTACCATTTACAGCCCGTATGCGTGTCGAAGTTGGAGACCAAGTCTCTCGCGGTGCGGCATTGACAGAAGGTTCTATCCAACCAAAACGTCTCCTTGCTGTTCGTGATGTCTTGTCAGTTGAAACTTACCTTCTCGGTGAAGTACAAAAAGTTTACCGTAGCCAAGGGGTAGAAATCGGTGACAAACACATCGAGGTAATGGTTCGTCAAATGATCCGTAAAGTTCGTGTCATGGATCCAGGTGACACAGACCTTCTTATGGGTACTCTCATGGACATCAACGACTTTACAGATGCTAACAAGGATGTTCTTATCGCAGGTGGAGTTCCAGCGACTGGTCGCCCAGTTCTTATGGGAATCACCAAAGCCTCACTTGAAACAAATAGTTTCTTGTCAGCGGCTTCCTTCCAGGAAACAACTCGTGTCCTTACAGATGCGGCCATCCGTGGTAAGAAAGACCATCTCCTTGGACTCAAGGAAAATGTTATCATTGGTAAGATCATCCCAGCTGGTACTGGTATGGCTCGCTACCGTAACCTTGAACCACAAGCTATCAATGAAGCAGAATATCTGGCTCCAGAACAAGAAGAGGCAGAGCTTGCTCCTGTAGAGGAAGTTGTGGAAATCCAAGTTGAAGAAACAGTAGAATAAAAGCAAACAAGAGAACCTTTGGGTTCTCTTTGTTTTATTTCAGAAAAATTTTCCCACTTTTTCATAAAGTATGGTAGAATAGAAGAACTAAAATGCCAAGGAGGTGTCCGTATGGAACAAACATTCTTTATCATTAAGCCAGATGGTGTGAAAAGAGGGCTGGTTGGTCAGGTTCTGAAAAGAATTGAGGAGCGTGGTTTCAAAATCGAAAAATTAGAGTTGCGTTCAGCAGTTTCAGAAGATTTGATTGACCAGCACTATCAAGACTTGGTTGAAAAAAGTTTTTATCCTCCTATTCGTCAGTTTATGACCTCAGGACCAGTAGTGGTGGGCATTCTATCAGGTCCGAAAGTGATTGAAACTTGGCGGACCATGATGGGGGCTACTCGTCCAGAAGAAGCTCTGCCAGGAACTATCCGAGGAGATTTTGCCAAGGCTGCAGGAGACAATCAAGCCATTCAAAATGTAGTTCATGGCTCCGATTCGGAAGCTTCTGCCAAACGAGAAATTGCTCTCTGGTTTAAGGATTAGACTGGTAAAAGAACAGTTCTGTGCACAAGAGAGCTGTTTTTTGGTCAGTTGAGCACAAAAAAAGAACACTTGAGGCGGAAACAATCATTTCAAACTCCTCACAAGGTATAATCCCATATAGGGAGGGAAAAGAAATGGTAAAATCAATTCGCCTATTGTTACTGATTGCAGTCGTCCAGATTAGTTTTTCTAGTTGCCTATTATGGAAAGAATCCTTTTTATCTTTAAAACAGACCAATGCTTACTTTTTGATTTTGATAGTAGGAATTTCTGTTTTGTGCGCTGGGATAAATTATTTCCATACAGCAGACCAGTCTAGACATAGTATTTTACATGTTCAAAAGAAAGTGAGCCTTGTTTATTGCCTCCTTTTAGTAGTCAATCTTCTGGCAACCTGTCTGGTTCTCTCAGAAAGCATCCAAACCACTAGCAAATTGCAGCAGGAACTGGTTGACCTCTTTTTACCCTCCTTCTTTTTCTTGCTAGGAGTAGATCTATTGATTTTCTTACCTTTTGATAAAATTTTTCGCGATATAGAAAATCACCTAAATAAAAAGAAAACAGTCGTCATTTCCGTTCTAGCTACGATGGTTTTCTTGAGGAATCCCTTAGTGATTTCCTCGATTTTCTTTTATATCAGTGTTGGTTTTCTATGCGCACGTTTCCTTTTTCCCAAATGTATCCAAAGGGAAATCTCCTTTTATGGGCACCTGATTCGGGATATCCTGTTTGTTTTTTCAATAGTTGTATTCTTTTAAGTGGAGGAGAATCTTTCAAAATTGTTATAGTAAGTCCATAAAGAAAATTCACACAAAAGAAAACTTTTTGGTATAATAGTAGCATGCACACAAAAAATGAAGAAGAGCTTCTAGCTCTCGGAGAAAGATTAGGTCATTTGCTTCAAAAAGACGATGTTCTGATCTTGACTGGAGAGTTGGGAGCGGGTAAAACAACCTTTACAAAAGGCCTTGCTAAGGGCTTGGATATCCGTCAGATGATTAAAAGTCCAACCTATACCATTGTTAGAGAGTACGAAGGGCGTTTGCCACTTTACCACTTGGATGTCTACCGTATCGAAGGTGATGCTGATTCTATTGACTTGGATGAGTTTCTCTTTGGAGGTGGTGTGACTGTTATTGAGTGGGGGCATCTTTTGGGTGAAGATTTACCAGATTCTTACTTGGAATTGGAAATTTTGAAAGAAGCTGAGGGTCGTTGTCTTCATTTTACGGCTCATGGCTCTCGGGCTGGACAACTCATCAAGGAGCTTCAAGATGGAGTATGAGTTGTGTATTCGTGAGGCAGAGACATCAGATGCTACAGCCTTAATTGCATTTTTAGATTGTGTCGGTCAAGAGACAGATTTTACCAGTTTGGATGAAAATGGTATCATGATGACAGCTTCTGAAATGGCTCTTTTTATCGAAAAACAAGCTGTATCAGAGAATCAAATTACTCTCCTCGCCTTACTGAATGATGAGATTGCAGGAGTTTTAAATATCACAGCGGACCAACATTTAAGAGTTCGACATATCGGTGATGTTTTTTTAGCAGTTCGCAAGAAATTTTGGAACCAAGGCTTGGCGACTATACTTCTAGAAGAAGGCATCGAGTGGGCTAAAGTCAGTGGCGTCTTGCGCCGTTTGCAACTTAGTGTACAAAAACGAAACGAGGCTGCAGTCCACCTCTATTCAAAAATGGGATTTATCACAGAAGGCTTACAAGAAAGAGGAGCCTATTTAGCAGAAGGGATATTTTTAGATGTTTGTCTTATGGGCAAGCTGATAAATAAATAACGAGATGATTAAAAAATTAATTGGAATGGTGCTAGGTTTCCTAGCAGTAACAGTTTTAGGTGTAGCGGTTTATGGCTATACCATCTACCAACAGGGAACAGAAACCCTAAGTAAAAAGACTTACAAAAAAATCGGGGAAGAAACCAACGTTATCGAAGCGACGGAGCCTCTGACCATCCTCTTGATGGGGGTAGATACGGGAAATGTGGAACGTACAGACCCGTGGGCGGGAAATAGTGATTCCATGATTCTCCTGACGGTTAATCCCAAAACAAAGAAAACCACTATGATGAGTTTGGAACGGGATATTTTGACCAAGATTGAGACTGGAAACGGTCAAGTTCAGGAAGCTAAACTCAATGCGGCCTATGCTAATGGTGGTGCGGAACTTGCAATTTCTACTATTCAAAAGATGATGAATATCCACATTGACCGCTATGTGATGGTTAACATGCAGGGGCTTCAACAATTGGTGGATGCAGTTGGTGGGATCACCGTCAACAATACACTCGGTTTCCCAATTTCGATTGCTGACCAAGAGGAGTTTAATAAGATTTCTATCGGTGTTGGAGAACAAACCTTGAATGGGGAGGAAGCTCTGGTGTATTCACGGATGCGTTACCAAGACCCAGAGGGAGACTATGGTCGTCAAAAACGTCAACGTGAAGTTATTCAAAAGATCGTTGAGAAGGTTTTGAGCCTAAACAGTGTGAGTCATTATCAAGGTATCCTCAAAGCTTTGAGTGATAACATGCAGACCAATGTGGACTTGTCAGCTAAGAGCATTCCACAATTGCTTGGCTATCAAGATTCTTTCAAGAATATCGAAACGCATCAATTGCGTGGGGAAGATGCTGAGCTACAGGGAATTTCTTATCAGATTGTCACTTCAGAACATATGCTTGAAATGCAAAATCTCTTGCGTAGTTCACTAGGTAAAGAGCCGGTGACAGAATTGGAAACCAATGCGGTACTGTACGAAACAGCCTTTGGTCGGACAGCACCTTCAACCAGTACGAACGCTTCAAACGAAGAAGCAGAATAAGAAAAGAATCAAATCGTGGGAAATTTCCTGCGATTTTTTCAAAAAAATTCGAATAGATAAGTAGGAGGAAACATGAAAGCAGAAATTATTGCTGTTGGAACAGAAATTTTAACAGGGCAGATTGTCAATACCAATGCTCAGTTTTTATCAGAGAAACTAGCCGAAATCGGGGTAGATGTCTACTTCCAAACAGCTGTTGGAGATAATGAAGCTCGTCTTTTGTCCTTGCTTGAGATTGCGAGTCAACGTAGTAATCTTGTGATTTTGACAGGGGGCTTGGGACCAACCGAGGATGATTTGACCAAACAAACCCTGGCAAAATTTTTGGGAAAAGATCTAGTGTTTGACCCTCAAGCGCAAGAGAAACTGGATATTTTCTTTGCTCATAGACCTGACTATGCTCGGACACCGAATAATGAGCGCCAAGCCCAAATTGTAGAAGGGGCGACTCCACTGCCAAATGAGACAGGTTTAGCAGTAGGAGGGGTGTCGGAAGTGGATGGCGTGACCTACGTGGTCCTCCCGGGACCACCTAGTGAATTGAAACCTATGGTCTTAAATCAACTCTTACCTAAGTTAATGACTGGTACCAAGTTATACTCACGTGTGCTCCGTTTCTTTGGAATTGGGGAGAGTCAGTTGGTGACCATTTTGGCGGATTTGATTGACCATCAAACCGATCCGACTTTGGCGCCGTATGCCAAAACAGGAGAAGTGACCTTGCGCTTGTCTACAAAAGCAGTTAGTCAAGAAAAGGCTGATCAAGCGCTGGATATCTTAGAAAATCAAATCTTGAGTCGCCAAACTTTCGAGGGAATTTCTTTACGAGACATCTGTTACGGATATGGGGAAGAAACCAGCCTCGCAAGTGTCGTTGTAGAAGAGCTAAAGAAGAGACAGAAAAGCATTACTGCGGCAGAAAGCTTGACGGCAGGTCTCTTTCAAGCGACATTAGCAGACTTTTCGGGCGTCTCAGCAATCTTTAATGGCGGTTTTGTCACTTACAGCCTAGAAGAAAAGTCCAAGATGTTGGATATTTCCGAGCAAGAGCTAAAAGAACACGGGGTTGTTTCTGAGTTTACGGCTCGAAAAATGGCAGAGCAGGCACGGATCAAGACTCAGTCTGATTATGGAGTCAGTCTGACAGGTGTAGCTGGGCCAGATAGCCTAGAGGGTCATCCAGCTGGTACAGTTTTTATTGGACTGGCACATGCCAAAGGGACAGAGGTGATCAAGGCTAATATCGCAGGACGGAGTCGAGCAGATGTCCGACATATTGCGGTCATGCATGCCTTTAACCTAGTTCGCAAGGCTTTATTAAGTGACTAAATTTTGGTATAATGAAAGATAGGTCTAAGGACCAGTAGAATATAGGAGAACAAAATGGCGAAAAAACCAACAAAAAAATTAGATGAAATTGGGAAAAAATTTGGAGCAGACCGTGAAAAAGCATTGAACGATGCTCTTAAATTGATCGAAAAAGACTTTGGTAAAGGCTCAATCATGCGCTTGGGTGAGCGCGCGGAGCAAAAAGTTCAAGTGATGAGCTCAGGCTCATTGGCTCTGGACATTGCTCTTGGTTCAGGTGGTTATCCTAAAGGACGTATCATCGAAATCTATGGACCAGAATCATCTGGTAAGACAACGGTTGCCCTTCACGCTGTTGCGCAAGCACAGAAAGAAGGTGGTATTGCAGCCTTTATCGATGCGGAACATGCTCTTGACCCAGCCTATGCTGCAGCCCTTGGTGTGAACATTGACGAATTGCTCTTGTCACAACCAGACTCAGGTGAGCAAGGTCTTGAAATTGCTGGAAAATTGATTGACTCAGGTGCAGTTGACCTTGTCGTTATCGACTCGGTTGCGGCCCTTGTACCTCGTGCGGAAATTGATGGGGATATTGGAGATAGTCACGTTGGTTTGCAAGCTCGTATGATGAGCCAGGCCATGCGTAAACTTGGTGCTTCTATCAATAAAACCAAAACAATTGCCATCTTTATCAACCAATTGCGTGAAAAAGTTGGAGTCATGTTTGGAAATCCAGAAACAACACCTGGTGGACGTGCTTTGAAATTCTACGCTTCAGTCCGTTTGGATGTTCGTGGAAGCACACAAATCAAGGGAACTGGTGATCAAAAAGATACCAATGTCGGTAAGGAAACCAAGATCAAGGTCGTGAAAAACAAGGTAGCTCCACCATTTAAGGAAGCCTTTGTTGAAATCATGTACGGAGAAGGAATTTCTAAGACTGGTGAGCTCTTGAAGATTGCAAGTGATCTCGATATCATCCAAAAAGCGGGAGCATGGTACTCTTACAAGGGTGAAAAAATCGGACAAGGATCTGAAAATGCTAAGAAATACTTGGCGGATCACCCAGAAATCTTTGATGCCATTGACCACCAAGTCCGTGTTCAATATGGTTTGATTGAAGATGAAGAAAGAACAACTCCTACCTCTGTTGCAGAAGATTTAGCACCTAACCAAGAAGTAACACTTGACCTAGGCGACGGACTTGAAATCGAAATTGAAGATTAAAAATAAAAGCGGAGAAGTCTTTCTCTGCTTTTTATGTTTAAATATTAAGTCTCCATAAGCTTCAAAAGCGTAATAAAAGAGTATTTAATCAAAAAAATTAAATCATTCTATAAAAAGGAGACTACTATAATGGAAAAACGCCTTGTTCGAAACGTACAAGACAAAAAGATTGCTGGTGTTTGTGCTGGTATCGGTGACTACTTTAACATGGACCACACACTTGTTCGTGCACTTTGGATTATCTTCACCCTACTTGGTGGTTCTGGAATCTTAGCTTATGCTATTCTCTACTTCCTTCTTCCGGAAGGCAATGCAGAAGCTTAAGCCATAGAGAGAATAAAAGTTTATTCTGATCAGTTGAAAATAAAAAATGCATGTAATCGTAGATTACATGCATTTTTATATGTAGCTTCTATCGAAAAAGAGAGGTTCTTCACTGGATGGATAAGTCCTGTTTAATGGTCACTAAAACGACGATACTCTATATGAAAGTCAAAATAATGTTCATTCTGTAGCTTTTGGAAGATGTCGCGATAGGCTTCTTCGTCAAAATAGTCGCCACGGTAGAGAATTTCAAAACTCAAACCTTCGTACTCTAGAAAAGCATTGGCTGTTTTGAAACCATTTTGGCGGTAGAAGTCCATGCGTGCCTTTCTCTGCTCCAAGTTATCGCATTCTTCGTCCAATCGCTCGACTTCCAATAACATGGTTCGCTGGTAAAAATCAGTCAGCTTTTCGATGATTTCTTTTCCATATCCGTGGCTTCTCAAGTGGGGCATGATGGCAAAAAAGCTGATATAAAAAGCTTTTTGATTGGAGATGGCAAAAGCAAAGCCGACAAACTCTTCTTGGTTATAAAAGGCAAAAAAGTGAGCGTCTTCTCGGTCCTGATAGCGCAAGAACTCGGATAGAGGGACTCGTTCTTCCTTGGGGAAAGCTTCCTTGTTTAGCTTTTCAACCTTATCCAGATCGGGAAATGCATCGGTTATTAATTGACTGGTCAAATTCATAAATGACCTCCTTTTCTTGATTATAGCAAATTGTCTCTCTGTAAGCAATTGATTGCAAACTTAGTGATAGAGCCTTGTCGCTCCTTTAGAAAGCTGATATAATAGCTTTATGAATAAGAAACGATCCGTGGACTTGATACATGGTCCTATTCTTCCTGCGCTGTTAAGCTTTGCCTTTCCAATCTTGCTGTCAAATATTTTCCAACAGCTCTATAATACAGCTGACGTCTTGATTGTTGGACGATTTCTTGGTCAAGATTCCTTGGCAGCAGTAGGGGCGACAACTGCCATTTTTGACTTGATTATAGGCTTTACGCTTGGTGTTGGAAATGGCATGGGGATCGTCATTGCCCGCTATTATGGGGCTCGTAATTTTACAAAGATCAAGGAAGCAGTAGCAGCCACCTGGATTTTAGGTGCTCTTTTGAGTATTGTGGTCATGCTGATGGGATTTGTCGGTCTGTATCCTCTCTTGCAATATTTAGATACTCCTGTAGAAATCCTTCCTCAATCCTATCAATATATTTCTATGATTGTGACTTGTGTAGGCGTCAGCTTTGCCTATAACCTCTTTGCAGGTTTGTTGCGGTCTATTGGTGATAGTCTTGCTGCGCTTGGCTTTCTGATTTTCTCTGCCTTGGTCAATGTGGTTCTGGATCTCTATTTCATTACGCAACTGCATCTGGGAGTTCAATCTGCGGGGCTTGCTACCATCATCTCGCAAGGCTTATCAGCTGTTCTCTGCTTTTATTATATCCGTAAGAGTGTTCCAGAACTGCTTCCTCAACTCAAGCATTTTAAATGGGACAAGGCCTTGTACGCGGATCTTTTAGAGCAAGGTTTGGCTATGGGTTTGATGAGTTCCATTGTGTCTATCGGTAGTGTGATTTTACAATCTTCGGTCAATACTTTTGGAGCTGTGATTATTAGTGCCCAAACAGCAGCTCGACGCATTATGGCTTTTGCTCTCCTTCCGATGACGGCTATTTCTTCTGCTATGACGACCTTTGCCTCTCAAAATCTCGGGGCCAAGCGACCAGACCGCATTGTTCAAGGTCTTCGAATTGGCAGTCGCCTGAGCATGTCCTGGGCAGGTTTTATTTGTATTTTCCTCTTTTTTGCCAGTCCTAGCTTGGTTTCCTTCTTGGCCAGTTCGACGGATGGATACTTGGTAGAAAATGGTAGCCTCTACCTGCAAATCAGTTCAGTCTTTTATCCGATTTTGAGCCTTTTGCTGATTTATCGCAATTGCTTGCAGGGATTGGGGCAGAAAGTCCTTCCTCTAGTTTCCAGCTTTATAGAACTAATCGGGAAGATCGTTTTTGTGGTCTTGATTATCCCTTGGGCAGGGTATAGGGGAGTTATTCTCTGCGAACCCCTTATCTGGGTTGCCATGACTACCCAACTGTACTTTTCACTTTTCCGCCATCCCCTGATAAAAGAAGGCAAGGCAATCTTGGCAACAAAAGGACAATCCTAGCTGGATTTGCTGAATAAAATCCATTTCCTCTAGTGAAAATCGAAAAAACTTGTGTTATAATAAGAAAGATTAAAATGTGAAAAAAGGAGATTCCTAATGGGACGTAAATGGGCCAATATCGTAGCCAAGAAAACGGCTAAAGATGGAGCTAACTCTAAAGTATATGCAAAATTTGGTGTAGAAATCTATGTAGCAGCTAAAAAAGGTGATCCAGACCCAGAATCAAACACTGCTTTGAAATTCGTTATCGACCGTGCGAAACAAGCCCAAGTGCCAAAACACGTTATCGATAAAGCGATTGATAAAGCAAAAGGAAACACAGACGAAACCTTTACAGAAGGACGTTACGAAGGTTTTGGACCAAATGGTTCTATGTTGATTGTGGATACCTTGACTTCAAACGTTAACCGTACCGCAGCCAATGTCCGTGCAGCTTTTGGTAAAAACGGCGGAAACATGGGTGCTTCAGGTTCAGTTTCATACCTCTTTGATAACAAGGGTGTGATCGTATTTGCGGGTGAGGACGCTGATGCAGTCTTTGAGCAATTGCTAGAAGCAGATGTGGATGTGGACGATGTAGAAGCAGAAGAAGGAACAATCACGGTTTACACAGCTCCAACAGACCTTCACAAGGCTATCGTTGCCCTTCGTGAGTCTGGTATCGAAGAATTCCAAGTGACTGAATTGGAAATGATTCCACAGTCTGAAGTGGAATTGTCAGGCGAAGACCTTGAAACCTTTGAAAAACTTTACAGCGTTCTTGAGGACGACGAAGACGTACAAAAGATCTACACAAACGTAGATGGATTCTAATAGAAAAACGAACAGTTTTACTAGCTGTTCGTTTTTTTGATATTTGAACTTAGACTCTGCTTTCAGAATCGTTTTGTTGCTTGCTTTTTCCTTGACCTAGACCAACTGCATGTTTTTGGACGAGCAAGAGCTGCCCATTGTCATCTTTTGCAAAAGTTAGGGTAACGGTCTTGATCTTGTCTCCAATGGAGATATAGGTGATTTTTCTCGTATTATAACCTCCGATAGTGGAGTCAAACTCGGAGTCTGGTAGTCCGTGTTTTTTGATAATATCCTTGTAGTTGGTACCACCTTTTCCTTTGTTGTCAAGGTCACCTTCGATTAAGGCGTCGAACTCTTTTTGGGTCCAGGTGAAGGTGTCGTCTTCTTCCTCCTCAGGGATGGAATAGGCGCTATCATCTGTCAAGTCGCTTTCTTCTTCGCGTTCCATTGAGGCACTCGCCTCGCTGTAGGAACGGTTAAACTCCCTGACAAACTCTTTGTAGACATTAGCGTACAGTACCTGGGTCGTAAAGAAAAGTACAACAGAGGCAACTGCCAGGGATGTTCCAATAATAGCCATTGTTTTCCGCTTTTTGAGGTTGACGATAAGGCCGATAATCCCCAAGATAAATGCTACGATGGCGATGAAAAACGATAGATAGTTAATAAATGGAATCCAGGACCCTAAAAGTGCGATAGCTCCAAAAATGGTTGCTAAGATTCCTAAAACTCTTTGTTCTTCTGGTTTCATTTGAAAGTTTTCTCCCTTCATCGAGTGAATGGATTTCTATCCACAGTAGTTAGTGCTTATTATAGAAAAAATATTGCCTAATGTCAATTTAAACCAAGATAGTTCTCATAGAAACTTTTTTCTTGACATCTTTTCTGAAAATGATAAAATAGTTCTCATGGAAACTTAAATAGTTCTTGTGAGAACTATATTTATCGTGAGAAAGGAGCAATCATGGACAAGCCAATGTTAATATTCAAACGTTTTGGACACCAGGTTCATCTGATGGTACAGAAAGAAGCCAAGCGTTGTGGCATTGAATTTATGGGTGGACCGCAAGGGCAGGTTCTGCGTTTTTTAGATTGCCAAGAACAGTCTGAAAATCTGGTCTTAATTAAGGATATCGAGCAGGAACTCAATATTACCAAATCTGTGGCGAGTAATTTAGTCAAGCGCATGGTGCAAAATGGTTTGGTTGAGCTAGAGGCCAGCCCGAGTGATAAGCGGGCAAAATTTGTTCGCCTGACGGAGAAATCGCGTTCGCAGATGCAAAAAGTTAAAGCTTTTTTTGATCGGATTGATCAGAGTCTGCTAGAGGGGGTTTCAAAGTCAGACTTAGCAATCTTTGAAAAGGTCCTCAGTCAGTTGCAAGAAAATGTTGAGAAGATAGGAGGAGAGAATGAAGAAACTCGCTAAACGTATTACAGGAAAAGAGTGGGGAATGATTATCCTTACGATTCTGTTCACTTGTTTCTCGGTCTATCTCGAGTTAGAGGTACCGACTTACATTTCGCAAATTACAGAATTACTGGGAACGTCTGGAACGCAGTTGGGTGAACTCTGGTCACCAGCTGCGAAGA
Source organism: uncultured Streptococcus sp. (assembly GCA_902488495.1). Classification (GTDB taxonomy): domain Bacteria; phylum Bacillota; class Bacilli; order Lactobacillales; family Streptococcaceae; genus Streptococcus. The sequence goes on from CABTWF010000006.1 coordinate 60,913, forward strand.
TGATTGGATTGTCTTTATTGGCTTTCTTTTCATCTGTTATGGTTGGTTTCTTTGCCGCTCGTGTTGCAGCCTCCTATACAACCCATCTACGTAGAGACGTATTTCATCGTGTTTTAGATTTTTCGCAGACAGAGATCAAGCGCTTTTCAATCCCAAGTCTCTTGACTCGGACGACCAATGATATTACCCAGGTACAGATGCTCTTTACCATGGGCTTGCAAGTGGTTACTCGTGGGCCAATTATGGCTATCTGGGCCATTGGAAAAATCCTTGGAAAATCGGAATACTGGCTCTGGGCGGTCGTTGTGGCTGTTATTGTCAATGTCTTGATGACCACTGTTCTTATGACTCTGGCCTTTCCAAAACAATCTGTTATCCAAAAATTGACAGATAAACTCAATAGCATCACTCGTGAAAGCTTGACTGGGATTCGAGTTGTTCGCGCATACAATGCCGAAGATTACCAAGATGAAAAATTCGAAGCAGCCAACGATGAGGTAACACGTCTCAATCTCTTTGTCAATCGATTGATGGCCATTATGAACCCGATTATGATGGCGATTTCCAGTGGACTAAGTTTAGCTATTTACTGGATTGGTGCCTACATTATCAACGATGCAAGTTTGGCAGAACGTCTGCCACTCTTTAGTGATATGGTGGTCTTCATGTCCTATGCTATGCAGGTCGTGATGGGATTCCTTCTCATGGGAGCACTCTTTATTGTTCTTCCTCGTACCTTGGTTTCGGCAGGACGTATCAATCAAGTATTGGATCTGCATTCTTCTATTGAAAATCCTAGTCATACACAGACAGCGGATCCTTCAGTTCAAGGACAAGTGGAATTCCGCGATGTAACCTTCCGCTACTCTAAAAACTCAGAAGCAGTCGTGGAACATGTCACTTTCAAAGCAGAAGCGGGTCAAACCGTAGCCTTCATCGGATCGACTGGATCAGGTAAGTCTACGCTTGTCAACCTCTTGCCACGTTTTTACGACGTTTCAGATGGACAAATCCTAGTGGACGGAGTTAATGTGCAAGATTACGATTTGGAAGATTTGCGCAATAAGGTCGGCTATATCCCTCAAAAAGCAGTCCTCTTCTCAGGAGATGTCAAGGGGAACTTGGACTTTGGTAAGAGCAAAGAAACTCCTCTAAGCGAAGCTGCTATGTGGCAATCCTTGGAATTGGCCCAGTCTAAAAGCTTCATCGAAGACAAGGAAGCAGGTCTTGCATCAGAAGTGGCTCAAGGCGGAACCAACTTCTCAGGAGGTCAAAGACAGCGTTTAGCCATTGCGCGTGCCTTGGCTCGTAAACCAGAGATTCTCATCTTTGATGATTCCTTCTCAGCCTTGGACTACAAGACAGATCGTGTCCTTCGCCAAGAGCTAGCTGAGAAAACAAAATCCATGACCAAGCTCATCGTAGCGCAACGGATTTCTACCATTATGGACGCCGACCTGATCTTAGTTTTGGATCAAGGTAAAGTCGTGGGACAAGGCACCCACAAGGAACTTCTTGCAACCAACGAAGTCTACCAAGAAATTGCCTACTCACAACTATCGAAGGAGGAATTGGAACATGGAAAATAAAAAAGTGTCGGTCTGGAAACAGTGCAAACCTTATATGGCAGGCCTCCAACTTCCTCTCCTAATAGCAGTTGTGGCTGCAGTCATTTCAAGCATCATTACCGTTTATGGTCCAACTAAGATTAAAGAAATTACTAACTTGATTTCAGATGGCTTGGCTACAGAAATCGACTTGGTAGCTGTGTCAAACATTGCTGGATTTTTGGTTGTCCTATATGTGTTTGGAGCTATCCTTAATTATACACAGGCCTATATCTTTTCAACGAGCATTCAGCATTTTTCAAAACGCTTGCGGACGGCAATCGCTGAAAAAATCAATCGTTTGCCACTTGGCTATTTTGACCGTCATTCACAAGGAGATACCCTTTCGCGCGTGACCAATGATGTGGATACAGCAGCGCAATCTCTCAACCAAAGTCTAGGGACAGTTCTTTCAGCTAGTTTCTTGTTGATTGCTGTCTTGGTGACCATGTTTGGGATGAACTGGATTTTGGCATTGGTAACCGTTGTATCAACCCTTGTTGGTTTTGCGGCGGTTTCCGTAATCATGGCCAAGTCACAGGGTTATTTTAAAGCCCAACAAAATAATCTAGCAGCCGTCAATGGTTATGTAGAAGAAATGTACTCAGGTCATAATGTTGTGACCAGTTACAACGCAGTGGACACCTCCAAAGCGAGATTTGCAGGGTTAAACCAAGACTTGCATGACAGTATCTGGAAATCTCAATTTATCTCTGGTATCATGATGCCAGCCATGTTCTTTGTTGGGAACTTTAGTTATGTCTTAGTCATCATCGTTGGGGCCGCGCTGGCGTTAGAAGGGCATATCACTATAGGGATTATCGTAGCCTTTATGGTTTACGTACGGACCTTCTCCCAACCTCTGTCACAGATTGCCCAAGGGATTACGAGCCTGCAACAAGCGAGTGCAGCCATGACTCGTGTATTAGAATTTCTAGCTGAAGCTGAGATGCAGGATGAATCTCATAAGGAGAGACAATTGAGCGACATGAAAGGGGAAGTAGTCTTTGATCACGTGTCCTTTGGCTATACACCAGAGCGCACCATCATCCATGATTTTTCTGCGACAGCTCATGCAGGTCAAAAGGTCGCAATCGTTGGACCGACTGGGGCTGGGAAGACAACCATTGTCAATCTTTTGATGAAGTTCTATGAGCTAGATAAGGGAAGTATCCGCATTGATGGTGTGGATACCAAGGACATGAAGCGCTCTGAAGTGCACGATGCCTTTTCAATGGTCTTGCAGGATACTTGGCTCTTTGAAGGAACCATTCGTGATAATCTCATCTACAACCAAACAGGGATTAGTGATGAACGAATGATTGAAGCAGCAAAAGCAGTAGGAATCCACCACTTTATCATGACCCTACCAGATGGATACGATACTATTTTAGATGATACAGTGACCTTGTCAGTCGGACAGAGACAGCTCTTAACCATTGCTCGTGCCCTTATCAAAGATGCACCACTCTTGATTTTGGATGAAGCGACATCCTCAGTCGACACACGTACAGAGGAGTTGATTCAAAAAGCCATGGACCGTTTGATGGAGGGTAGAACCTCCTTTGTCATCGCCCACCGCTTGTCAACCATCCGAAATGCTGACTTAATCTTGGTCATGAAAGATGGCAATATCATCGAACAAGGTAACCATGAGGAATTGATGGGCAAAGCTGGCTTCTATGCGGATCTTTACAACAGCCAATTCACAGAAGACCAAGCAGAAGAATAAATCAAAAGAAGGCTTGACGGCCTTCTTTTTCTACACTATACTAGAAGACAAACGTCTCACCTGTAGGCAAAAAAGTAATGAATGAGAAACATAAATGAAAAATTATCAAGAATGGTATCGAAATATCAGCTCCAGGCTTACCAGCCATCCCACCCTTCTATTTCTGTTACGCAGTTTTAATCGCTTGATGACAGTCGCCATGCCCTTGGTCTATCTGATTTTGCTAGTCACCACTTACCTGAAACTAGGACTTGGTCAGCAAGTCGGGGTCTATTTGCTTGTCCCTGCTACAGGCTTTGTAATTTTGTCCCTCTTTCGTAAGAAAATCAATCATCCACGCCCCTACGAAACTTGGGACATCGCCCCCTTACTTGACAAGGATAGTTCGGGACAGTCTATGCCCAGTCGCCATGTTTTTTCGGCAACTATCATCTCCATGGCCAGTCTGCATGCTAGTCTACCTGTTGGTTTAGTATGTTTGCTCTTTTCAGCTTTGCTGGGCTTGGTGAGGGTTTTAGGGGGTGTTCATTATCCCAAGGATGTGGTCGTTGGTTACGCTTGTGGTCTCATGTGGGGGGTTCTTTTCTTCCTTTTTTGACATGTAAGTCAAGCTAGTCTGACAACCACTTACTGCTTCAAATTGACCACTTGCTTTTTTGCCCTTGTATTCCTAACTTAGCTTTGATATAGTAGAGTCAGAAAGGAGATGTGATGAAGTTACGAATTGAGATTGACGGCAATTTAGAGGAGACTGAAATTGTCATCAAGACCCCCACTTTGACAGATGAAATTGCAGACTTGCAACGACTTTTGCAAGAGTCAAAGGCTCCGAGGTTGACTTTTTACAAGGGGACAGGTGAATATTATCTAGACCTGTCAGAAATTCTCTTCTTTGAAACAGAAGGGAGCAAGATCTACGCTCATAACCAGAAGGAAGCCTATGAAGTTCGTCTCAAACTTTATGAGTTGGAGTCTATCTTGCCTCGCTATTTTAGTCGAGTTTCCAAGTCAACGATCGCAAACATCCGTCAGATTTACTCAGTGGACAAGTCCTTTTCAGGAACGGGGACCATTTCCTTTTATCAGACGCACAAGGAGGTTCATGTCTCACGGCATTACCAATCCCTCCTAAAAGAAAATCTAAGAAACATGAGGTAAAAAAGATGAAAAAGAAAGCATTTGGTATTGTTTTATTGGTTTTAGCAGCTTGGATCTTGCTGCAAGGGAATTTTGGAATTCCTTCTTTGGATGGCAAGATATGGCCTTTACTAGGTATTGTTTTTTTTGCTTACCAATCAGTTGAAGCTTTGCTTCGTCGTCATCTAACATCAGCAGTTTTTACCGCTCTAGTAGCCTTAATGATTGCGAATCATTTTTATAACATTTTTCCTATTCCAAACCAGTCTTTGTTTTGGGCTAGTATCTTAGCAGTTCTAGGTGTTGGTTATCTGACGCATTCAAGTAAGTTCTGGAATGAAAAAAAATGGTGGTACAATGGGAAAAAAACAGTCGTCACGGATAAGGAAGTCGCTTTTGGTAGCGGGACCTTCTATAAACAGGATCAAGATCTCGTAGATGACCAAGTGGAAGTCGCTTTTGGGGATGCTAAAATCTACTATGATAATGCAGAGATGTTAGGTGATTTTGCGACTTTAAATATTGAAGTGGCTTTCGGGAATGCAACCGTCTATGTTCCACAACACTGGCGTGTCGATTTGAAAGTAGAAACATCCTTTGGTGCAGCTAAGGCAGACGCTCCTGTAGCGCCAACAAACAAAACCTTGATTATCCGTGGGGAAGTCGCTTTTGGTAAACTTGGAGTTGTTTACGTTAAATAAAAAATCATCGAATTTCCTTGCTAAAATAGAGAAAGTGTGCTAACATAGTACGGTATGTGGTGCTAGCACATCCGCTATATTAGATCTAATAGGAGGAAAACACAATGGCTAAAGTATGTTACTTTACAGGTCGTAAGACTGTATCAGGAAACAACCGTTCACAC
>CABTWF010000007.1:0-54933 GCA_902488495.1 uncultured Streptococcus sp.
ACAATCGTCACCCGTCAGTACATGGTGGATGGCAAAGTAGAGAGAAGCCAGGAAATCTCTAACGAAGTGACAACTCCTGCAGTATCAGAAATCGTAACGGTCGGAACAGCTCCTGTTAGCGAGAAACCAACAGACGCTCCTGTAAATGAAGTTCCAAGCTTAAACGTTGAAGAAAAGGACGTTACCACAACAGTGGCCGAATCCTATCCAACTAAGGAAGTGGAAAGTGCAGACCTGCCTTTGGGACAAAGGGAAGTTAGCCAAGCTGGTCAAGATGGCGTGCGTACGATTGTGACTCGTCAGTATTTAGTAGATGGAAAAGTCGAAAATACAGAGGAAATCTCTAACACTGTCACAAAAGAAGCAGTTCCTCAGATCATTAAAGTCGGTACAAAACCAATTTCTACAAATGCGGGTCACGCTCCTGTGGAACCAGAAAAAGGAAGCCTCGACCTTGAACCCTTACACCAATTAGTGGAAGAGGCCGAGAGCATCCAGAAAACGCATCAGTATTTCAATGATACCACTGCAGATCAAGAGTCTTATAAACAGGCAGTTGCAAATGCCCAAGCTCTCTTTGAGACATCTCATGCCAGTCAAGAACAGGTTGATTCTTTGAAAACAGCCCTTGAAACTGCTAAGAATAATTTAGACGGCCAACCTGTTGATAAGAAAACTCTTGGAGTTGAATTTGACATGAAGGATGTGACTCAGTCTACAGTTGCTTACCAGTATGCTGATGAACAAGCCAAACTCCGCTATCGTCGTGCCTTAGATCAGGCCAAGCTCGTTTTGGACAATCCTTTCGCCAATCAAGCCTTGGTCGATCAAGTTCGGACGGATCTCGAGGCAGCTCGTCAAGCTCTGGATGGTGTCAAAAGAAAACCGACCCTCTCTCTAGTCCGTGTCGAGAAGGAAGAAGACAAACGCCAAGTTTCTCTTAGCTATCATTTGACGGATGCTACAGCTAGCTATCAATCAGCCAAAGTGCAGCTATACAAGGGCGAAACGCTTGTCAAGGAAGTCGACCTTGTGGACCTCGCTCAAAAATTGACACTTGATGACTTGGACTACTTTACTCCTTATACCCTCAAAACTGTCATGAAATATGATCTGGGTCAAGGGGAACAAACTAGTATAGAGGATCAACGCCTAGTTCAGCTAGATTATAAGAAGGTTGAAATCAAAGACATCGACCGCATCGAACTGTACGGTAAAGATGGTAGTCACTACCGACGTTACCTATCCCTGTCGGAAGTGCCGTCTGATTTGGACAACTACTATGTCCGCATTCAGTCAGATAAGTTCAAGGATATGCTCTTACCTGTTTCTAAGATTACAGATAAGGGCAATGCCTACTCCGTAACGGTATCAGCTAATCAGCTCGTCGAGGGAGAAGGAGATCGTTATCGTCCAGATTACTCTTTTGAACTGCCAAAAACGCCTCTTAGTCAAGAAGGTGTCTATACGTCCTTCAAAGCGCTCATAGAGGCCATGAAGTCAAACCCGACTGGAAACTTTAAACTAGGAGCGGATGTTTCAGCAGATGAGGTTGAGTTAGAACATTCTGCGACAAGCTATGTTCCAGAAGAATTTTCAGGTAGTCTAACTAGCCGAGTGGGTGGAAAAGATTATACCATCTACAACTTGGTAAAACCACTCTTTGCAACCTTGAAAAATGCCACCATCCAGCAACTGACCTTGAAATCGACTGCAGTTTCAGGTAAGGACTCTATAGGGACCTTGGCTAGCAATGCTCAGAATGCAACGATTACGGATGTTTCTGTAAGTGGTAGTCTATCTGGGAACAAGCATATCGGTGGACTCGTAGGAGTTGCCCAAAACACAAAACTAACCAATGTTGCCTTTAAAGGGTCCATCACCAGCACCCAAGATGGGGGGCAGGAGTACAATATTGGTGGCCTGGTCGGTAATTTCCATGGCAACCAATCACTGGCGCAGAAGAGTCAGGCAGATGTATCTATCCAAGTAACGGGTCGAAATGGAGACCAGCGTGTTGGAGGCTTGATTGGTCGCATTCAGAATGGAGCTAGATTGGAAACTTCTTATGTGTCTGGTTCTATCCAAAATGGAGGTCATTCTGGCCAAGTCGGTGGAGCAATCGGGTCTACTTGGAACAATGGACAGGTCCGAAATGTCTTGACCAGTGTCAAGGTTCAAAATGGTCATGCGATGACAGGAGATCCTTATCCTGAGGCTTCTGTTCGGGACTCTTATGTTCTTGAAGGAACTACAGCAAATCGAAAAGATGAGCGTTTTGTCCGTTCTATTTCAGAAGCCGATGCGCAAGCCAAACATCAGTCCTTTGGAATCACTTCAAACTTGACAGACCAGGAGCCATTGCAGCAAGCTTACCAGCATCAAACAGACTATAGTCGAGTGAGGGGAGCCCAAGAGTCCAGAAAGCAAGCCTACGAAAATGTAGAAAAACTGTTACCATTCTACAACAAAGACTTCATCGTTCATACAGCCAACCAATTAGCTGAAGATGATAAACTCAACAAAGTAGCCCTGCTAGATGTGGTTCCGATGAAAGATGAGACACTGATAACAGATGTCAACAGCCATAAGGGTGAAATCAATAGACTGATGCTGCATTATGCAGATAAGACAATCGCTTATCTTGATCTGACCTACAAGGGTGATTTTGCCAATGGCCAGATTGCTGAATATAGCATCGCTGATAAGAATTTGCTCTATACGCCAGAGGCCTTCTTATCTGACTATCAGACCATTAAAGAGAATGTCTTGGATGAACTCAAATCTGTGACCTATGACTCGGCTGCAGTGCGTAAAGTATTAGGGATTGGTGAAACAGCTTCCTTAGATGATCTTTATCTGGAAAAAGCCTTTGAACAAACCAAGGCTGAACTAGGTCAGGAGCTCCTCAAGGTGCTTTCAGTTGACAAGTCGATCAACACCCTAGGCCCTGCCGTAGCGGATGCGATTAGCCAAAAAATTCTGAAGAACAAAGAGGCCTTCATGCTTGGTCTGACCTATCTCAACCGCTGGTACAATGTCAACTATGGAACTTTCAATACCAAAGATCTTAATGCCTATAAGTTTGATTTCTTTGGCAATCAAGCGGCTTCGACACTGGATACCATCATCGCTCTCGGGAACTCTGGAATGGGCAATCTTCGAGCGCAAAACAACTTCAATGCTTACCGACAATCCCTAGCCAAGGAAAAAGGCAAAGGAGACCTCTTTGCTTACTTAGAAAGTCTGCGTGAACTCTTCTTGCCAAATAAAACCAACAGTGAGTGGTTCAAGGAAAATACCAAGGCTTATATCGTAGAAGCTCGTTCAAGTCTGCCAGAAATTCAGGCTAAACAGGACAATGCAGATCGTAAGAGTAAGTATACAATCAAGGTCTACGACAGACTGACTCAGGGAGATTGGGGCTTCAAGCAAATGGTTCTCCAGCTTCTGACCTTACCTGAAAGAGATGTCTTTATCATCAGCAATATGTCGACCATTGCCTTTGGTAGCTTTGGAAGCTACAGGAAAGAAGGTGGCAGAGTTCTCTCAGGCGAGGAACTCCATCGACACGTTGAAAAACTTGTGGATCAATCAGCTGAATGGCAACGAAACCACTATGACATGTGGTACAACATTTTAAGTCCAAACAGGAAAGACACTCTATTCAGACGGGTGATCGTTACAGACGGTTTCTTTCTTTATAATGATAAAGGCCAGCAATATTGGGCTCCGCGTAATGATAAGACCTCTGTTTCTATGTACAATTTCTTTGGCCCTGCTGGCAAGTATCACGGAGACAATGGACTAGGAGCCTTTGCCAATGGTTATGAAGTCTTCTACGTCTATGACCAGATGCTGGGAGCTTCTGGAACCATGGTCTATACCCATGAAATGACCCACAACTCGGATGGTTCTATCTATTTTGAAGGACATGGTCGTCGTGAGGGTGAAGGACCTGAGAGCTTTGCTACAGGGATGTTAGAGTCTGTAACCAATGTTAGCGAAAAAGGTCTCGTGCTTAATAGCTTCTATCAGGGAGATAAAGATTCGACCACACGTTACCATACCTATGATCCTGTTGCTCGATTCTCCTCAGCAGATGCTCTTCGCGACTACATGCATGGAGTTTTTGACGTACTGAACCTTCTGGATTATGTAGAAGGGGATATTGTTACTGGAGTTCTAACTGATCAGCAGAAAATGAAATGGTACCGTAAGGCTGAAAATTATAAATTTGAGAATACGTCTTATGGTAAGAAAGCCCATGCTGATGATCGAATCGTTCCAATAACAGCTGAAGAAGCAGCCAAACTAAAATCTGTCGATGCTCTGGTTGATCATAATATCATTGGACGTCGCGATGGTTGGGATACAGCTAGCTTTGGACGAAATGGCTACTATGTCATCAATATGTTTGCTTCCTTCTATGCAGCTCTGGACAATCCAACTGGTGCACCTGGTGGACTTATGTTCCGTCGTAGAGCCTATGAATTGCTCGGAGACAAGGGTTACCAGCAAGGATTTGTCCCATATGTATCTGGCCAATACTCCGGCCAAGCGCTTAAAGAAGGTCATAAGACCTACTCAATCTGGAACAGAGGAGATGTCGGTGTAGTTGGAGATGATCTAATCCTTAGAAACCTCTACGGTAGTCAGTATGAATCATGGAAGGATTTGAAGAAAGCTATGCTAAATGAGCGATACAACAAGGCTCAAAACTTCCTTCGCCCTATCACTATCGAGTTTGAAGCAGGAAAACTAGATAGCAAACGACAAATTACGATTTCTTCTTATGAGGAATTACAAGATTATATGTACTTAGCAGTACTAGCGGATGCCTCAGCTAAGAACATTGATCGTGCCTTATCAGACAGCTCTAAGAGCAGTGTCGCCCAACTCAAGTATCGTATTTTCAATGCTTATCTACGTGCCACAGACGACTTCAGACAGTCTATCTTTGAAAGATAAGCACGAAAAAAGAAGATCCAAGTGATCTTCTTTTTTTTTAGGTGAATGGCTTGCTTAGTACAAAAACGAATGAATTTACAAACAATCTGATACATGACCTATTTTTTACTCTAAATGTCTGTTTAGAAATTGGAAATCATTCACCATCTAGTATACTCGTTTTGAAATTTCTTTTGTTTTTCATGAAAATGTGATAAAATGATAGTTGTAAAAATTTTTTAAGGAGATTCGGATGAAAACAAAAGCACTTGCTCGCGTAAATGCGATTTTTGGTCTTATTTCAGGTATCGTCTTACTGTTGGCACCTCTTGTTATGTTTATGATAGCTGTTGGGGCTGCTGCGGCGACGGAGGACTCTGATGCAACAGTTGGTATATTGACGATTTTTTCAATCATTTTGGCATTGGTAAAAATTGCTGTCTTGGTTTTAGGAATTGTGTCTATTGTCTATTACAAGGACGATGAACGTGTGACCCCTGCACCGTCTGTTTTGTTTATCGTAGGTGGTTCTGTTGGATTGATCCCATTCTTGGGATGGGTAGGAGGAATTCTGACAATCATTGGTGGATCCCTCTATTTTGGACTTTTGAAAAAGTTCGAGATTCAAGAATAATGACTTTTTGTTAGGAATATTTTGAAAGAAGAGAAGGCGCTTAGCCTTCTTTTTTGTCATCAACGACAGATAAATTTTACAGGATAAATAAGCTTTGACATTCGTGAAATCTAAAGCATTTATTTGAGACAAGGAAGTATTTTTATAGTATAATGGTGGATGTGAAATACCTATATCAAAATATAATGCTAGTTATTTTCTTGATAGAAGGTAAAAGTTGAGAGGATTTAGAATGAAAAAGTTTTTTGGAGAGAAGCAGCATCGTTTCTCCTTACGAAAATTAGCAATTGGACTTGTGTCAGCTTCGATTTCAAGCCTATTTTTTGTGTCCATTGCGAGTAGTGGGACCGTATTTGCTCAAGAAAATGTAGCTGTTCACTACAAATATGTGACGGATACAGAGCTAAGTAGTCAAGAGAAGGACTTGATTGTCAAGGATATTCCGAAGATTGCGGAAGATAGTGAGAGCACCTATTATCTAGTCTACCGTATGGATGAGAAAGCCCAACTAGGTCAGTTGCCCAATACAGGTGGGCAGAATAGCCTTACTAGTGTTTTAACTGGTGGAGCCCTAGCTTCAATTGGCCTTCTTATTTTTGTCGTATCGAAAAAGAAAGGCAAAAAGAAAGCCCTCTTGAATGTGATTTTGGTAACAGGGATGGGCAGTGGTTTGGCTTCTTCAGTTCAGGCTATTGAAAATCAACTTTTGCTCCAGTACAATCAGGAATACCAATTATCCCAAGGAGATAGTCTGCCTTTGCCACGTGCCTTATCAGGTTATACTTATCTAGGCTATATTAAGCAAGACAAAGAGATTAATCAGCAAGAAACTGCTGCTAGGGATCAGAAACTTGACTATACAGTTCAACCTCATTTCCAAGCCAACGAAGGTGGACAAAAGGCAGGAGATGAGCAGAAAGCTCCGTCTTCAACAAGCCCTGCAGACAAGACAATCCCTTCTCAAGATTTATCTAATCAAAAGCCGTCTGGTATTGCTAGTGTAGATCCTCAAGACGAAGTCTTGGCTGGTCGCGTGAATAAACCAGAGCTCTTATACAAAGACCAAGAGATTGTAACCAAACTAGATGTTTCAGAAGTGGTGCAGGAAAATCCAGAACTAACAGAGGGAACCATCCATGTCAAACAAGAAGGTCGTGCTGGGAAGAAGATTGAGCTTGTTCGCATTTTCACTGTTGAAAACCAAGAAATTTCTAGGGAAGTTCTCTCGACTAAGGTAGAAGAAGCCTTGCCACGTATAGTAGAAAAAGGGACTAAGAAGGCAGTTGTGCCGAGTGAAGCACCTCAGTCTGCAAAAAAGGGAAAGCCTGAGACGCAGGCTCCATTACCAGAATATACAGGCGAGCAAGCGGGAGCGGTTGTAGCCCCAGAGACAGCTGAAAAACCAGAATATACAGGCACCCAAGCAGGAGCAGTCGTTGAACCCGAGCAAGTCGCTCCACTACCTGAGTATCAGGGAACTCAAGCTGGTGCCATCGTTGAACCGGAAAAAGTTGAGCCAGAGGTTGGGGGCGTCCAGTCTGGGGCTTTGGTGGAACCAGAAACGACTGACAAACCAGCCTATACAGGCGAGCAGTCAGGAGCAATCGTAGAGCCTGAACAGGTGCCACCAACACCAGAATATACAGGAACTCAAGCAGGAGCGATTGTTGACCCTGAGATAGCTGAAAAACCAGAATATACAGATACTCAATCAGGTGCGATTGTGGAACCTGAGACTCAATCTTCCTTACCAGAATATACAGGAACTCAAGCAGGAGCCATCGTTGAACCGGAACAAGTCGCTCCTCTTCCAGAATATACTGGCAATACCGAGCAAGTAAAACCGGAAACTCCGACAGAAAAACCAAAAGAAAAAGACCCAGAGAAGACGCTTGAGCTAAGAAATGTTTCGGATCTGGAGTTGTATAGTCAGACCAATGGTACTTACAAACAACACGTTTCTTTAGACGGTGTCCCAAGTAATCCAGATACTTACTTTGTCAAGGTTAAATCTTCGTCGTTTAAAGATGTCTATCTACCAGTCACTTCAATAACGGCAGAAACGAAAGATGGCCAGCCAGTTTATAAAATCACAGCCAAGGCTGAGAAACTCCAGCAAGAGCTAGAAAATAAGTATGTCGATAATTTCACCTTCTACCTAGCTAAGAAGGCTAGAGAGGAAACGACAACCTTTACTTCCTTTAGCAACCTAGTCAAAGCTATCAACCAGAATCTCTCTGGAACCTATCATTTAGCAGCTAGTTTGAATGCCAACGAAGTAGAACTAGGACCTGATGATAGATCGTACATCAAGGGCACCTTTACTGGTCAGTTGATCGGTGAAAAAGATGGCAAGCAGTATGCTATTTACAACTTGAAAAAACCTCTTTTTGAAACCTTGAATGGCGCCACAGTAGGAAAATTGAGTCTGAAAAATGTCTCTATTTCAGGTAAAGATGATATCGGTTCACTGGCTTATGAAGCCCAGAATGGAACAAAGATTAAGCAAGTTCACGTCGATGGTGTTCTAGCCGGTGAACGTGGTATAGGTGGTTTGCTGGCTAAGGCGGAGCAATCAAGTATCACAGAGAGCAGTTTCAAGGGAAGAATTATCAACACGTATGAAACGACTGCTGCCTACAATATCGGTGGTCTGGTCGGTCATTTGACAGGAAACAGGGCTTTGCTGACGAAGTCAAAAGCGACAGTAGCCATTTCGTCCAACACAAATAGTTCAGATCAGACAGTGGGTGGTCTTGCAGGTCTAGTAGATCAGGATGCACAAATCCAAGATAGCTATGCTGAAGGCGATATTAACAATGCCAAGCACTTTGGTAGAGTCGCGGGAGTAGCAGGCTATTTGTGGGATCGAAAAACTAATGAGGAACAGCATGCTGGAAGATTGACCAATGTTCTCAGTGATGTCAATGTAACCAACGGAAATGCCATTACCGGTTACCACTATAATGGAATGAGGGTGAAGGACACATTCAGCAGCAAGGCAAACAGAGTCTACAATGTCACCTTGGTCAAGGATGAGGTCGTCAGCAAGGAATCCTTTGAAGAAAGAGGAACAATGCTAGATGCTTCCCAAATCGAAAGCAAAAAAGTAGCCATTAATCCTCTCCCTCTACCAACAGTGGAGCCCCTCTCAACAAGTGGCAAGAAAGACAGTGATTTTTCTAAGGTAGCCCATTATCAAGCTAAGCGCGCCTTGGCTTATAAGAACATTGAAAAATTGTTACCTTTCTACAACAAGACAACCATCGTCAAATACGGAAATCTGGTCAATGAGAACAGTCTGTTATATCAAAAAGAACTCTTGTCAGCAGTTATGATGAAGGATAACCAAGTCATCACAGATATTGTTTCTAACAAACAGACTGCAAACAAACTCTTGCTTCACTACAAGGATCATTCATCTGAAAAGCTCAATCTCAAGTACCAGGCTGATTTCGCCAAATTAGCGGAATATAGTCTAGGAAATACGGGTCTTCTCTATACGCCAAATCAATTCTTGTATGACCAAAGCTCTATCATCAAGCAAGTCTTACCTGACTTACAAAAGGTTGACTACCGCTCAGAAGCTATCAGAAAGACGCTCGGTATTTCTCCAAACGTTAAGCAGACTGAGCTCTATCTAGAAGACCAGTTCACTAAAACCAAGGAACAACTGGAAGACAGTTTGAAAAAACTCTTGTCAGCGGATGCTGGACTGGCTGGTGATAACCAAGTTACCAGAGGCTATCTTGTAGATAAAATCAAACGCAACAAAGAAGCCTTGCTACTTGGTTTGACCTATCTAGAACGTTGGTATAACTTCAGCTATGGTCAAGTAAACGTCAAAGACCTTGTTCTGTACCATTTGGACTTCTTTGGTAAGGGAAATGCTTCACCACTAGATGCCCTGATTGAGTTGGGTAAATCTGGCTTTAACAACCTTCTAGCTAAGAACAACGTTGATACTTATTCTATTAGTTTAGCTAGCCATCATGGAACGACAGATTTGTTTAGCACGCTAGAACATTACCGCAAAGTCTTTTTACCAAATACAAGTAACAATGACTGGTTTAAATCAGAGACCAAGGCTTACATCGTCGAAGAAAAATCTAATATTGAAGAAGTCAAAACTAAGCAAGGACAAGCTGGCACCAAGTATTCTATCGGTGTTTATGATCGCATCACGAGTGCCACTTGGAAATACCGCAATATGGTCTTGCCTCTCCTAACCTTGCCAGAGAAATCAGTATTTGTCATCTCGACCATGTCCAGCCTAGGATTTGGAGCTTATGATCGCTACCGCAATAGTGAGCATAAAGAGGGCAAGGCTCTCAATGACTTTGTTGAAGAAAATGCGCGTGAAACAGCCAAACGCCAGCGAGATCACTACGATTATTGGTATCGCATTTTAGATGAACAATCACGTGAAAAACTCTATCGTACGATTCTCCTTTATGATGCTTATAAGTTTGGGGATGACACAACCTCTGGAAAAGCTACAGTGGAGGCTAAGTTTGATAGCACCAATCCAGCTATGAAGAACTTCTTTGGTCCAGTTGGCAATAAGGTAGTACACAACCAGCATGGAGCTTACGCAACAGGGGATGGTGTCTACTATATGTCTTACCGTATGTTGGACAAGGATGGAGCCATTACATATACCCATGAAATGACCCATGATTCGGATCAGGATATTTACCTTGGCGGCTATGGTCGAAGAAGTGGCTTGGGACCAGAGTTCTTTGCAAAAGGCTTATTGCAAGCCCCTGACCAACCAAGTGACGCAACCATTACCATCAATTCTATATTGAAACACTCAAAATCAGATAGTACAGAGGGATCCCGTCTTCAAGTCTTGGATCCAACAGAGAGATTCCAAAACGCAGCAGATCTTCAGAACTATGTCCATAACATGTTTGACCTTATCTACATGCTGGAATACCTCGAAGGGCAATCAATCGTTAATAAACTAAGTGTTTACCAGAAAATGGCGGCTCTCAGAAAAATTGAGAACAAGTATGTGAAAGATCCAGCAGATGGAAATGAGGTTTACGCCACTAACGTAGTCAAAGAATTGACAGAAGCAGAGGCTCGAAACCTGAATAGTTTTGAAAGTTTGATTGACCATAACATCTTATCAGCTCGTGAGTACCAGTCTGGCGACTATGAACGAAATGGCTACTATACGATTAAACTCTTTGCCCCAATCTTTTCAGCTCTCAGCAGTGAGAAAGGCACGCCAGGGGACCTTATGGGACGTCGGATCGCTTACGAACTTTTGGCTGCCAAAGGCTTTAAGAATGGAATGGTACCTTATATCTCAAACCAATACGAAGAAGTTGCCAAACAAAAAGGTAAAACCATCAATCTCTATGGTAAAGAACGCGGATTGGTGACAGATGAACTTGTATTGGACAAGGTGTTTGAAGGCAAGTATGCATCTTGGGCTGACTTTAAGAAAGCCATGTACAAAGAACGTGTGGATCAGTTTGAAAACTTGAAACAAGTGACCTTTAAAGATCCGACAAAACCATGGCCAAACTATACGACAGAGACCATCAATCAAGTGAGTGAATTGCAAGCCCTCATGGATCAAGCTGTTCTCAAGGATGCTGTAAGTCCTCGTTGGAGCAACTATAATCCAGAGTATGACAGTGCCGTTCATAAGTTGAAGAGAGCAATCTTTAAAGCCTATCTTGACCAAACAAACGACTTCAGAACTTCTATTTTTAAGAAATAAGGGTTAGAAAATGAAAAGAGAGGACCGACTGGTCTTCTCTTTTGATGTTTGGCTGTCTGACAGCTGGTAGGCGATTTGTTTGTGTCTGAGAAGTCCTTTCGTTTCTGGAGCAAATATGGTAGAATGATAGCTACGAGAGAAGGAGGTTTTTATGGAGAGAGATAGATTGGTTCGACTCAATTGGAGACTGGGCATGGTGGCAGGCATAACCTTGCTTTTGGGACCTGTCCTACGATTTTTGCTATCCTATACTGGTGCCATCATCTATAAAGATCCTTCAAAGGTGCTGGTCGTCACGGTAACCTTTTCCTTGCTCCTGACATTTTTTAAGATTTTGATGATTGCATTAGGGACCTTTATGTTAATCTATTTCGAAGAAGATCAACAACTTCGAAAGCTACCTTCTATTTTATTTATCATTGGTGGCGTGCTGGGCTTTCTTTCAGCGACCGAGTGGATAGGAGGATTTCTAATCATTAAAGGCGCTGTTTCTTTTTCTAAATTTTTGAAAGAAGTCCGTGGCCTTGTCTGATAGTCTAGTGAAAACAACCCTAGGAAGGGTTGTTTTTGTGTTTCAAAAACAATTTTTAAAAGTAGATTGCTGAGAGAAGAGTCATGTTGAGACTCTTCTCTTTTTAGTTGATTTTAACTAGCTTTTTTGTGAAAAATTGTGTAAAATAGAATAGATAAACGAGGACAACCTCGAAAAATAAAAGGAGAATCCATCTAATGGTAAAATTGGTTTTTGCTCGCCACGGTGAGTCTGAATGGAACAAAGCTAACCTTTTCACTGGTTGGGCTGATGTTGATTTGTCTGAAAAAGGTACACAACAAGCGATTGACGCTGGTAAATTGATCAAAGAAGCTGGTATCGAATTTGACCAAGCTTACACTTCAGTATTGAAACGTGCGATCAAAACAACAAACTTGGCTCTTGAAGCTTCTGACCAATTGTGGGTTCCAGTTGAAAAATCATGGCGCTTGAACGAACGTCACTACGGTGGTTTGACTGGTAAAAACAAGGCTGAAGCTGCTGAACAATTTGGTGATGAGCAAGTTCACATCTGGCGTCGTTCATACGATGTATTGCCTCCAAACATGGACCGTGATGATGAGCATTCAGCTCACACTGACCGTCGTTACGCTTCACTTGACGACTCAGTTATCCCAGATGCTGAAAACTTGAAAGTGACTTTGGAACGTGCCCTTCCATTCTGGGAAGACAAAATCGCTCCAGCACTTAAAGATGGTAAAAATGTATTCGTAGGAGCTCACGGTAACTCAATCCGTGCCCTTGTAAAACACATCAAACGCTTGTCAGATGACGAAATCATGGACGTGGAAATCCCTAACTTCCCACCATTGGTATTCGAATTTGACGAAAAATTGAACGTAGTTTCTGAATACTACCTTGGAAAATAATCTATAAATAGAAAGCCTAGGATTCCTAGGCTTTTTTGTATCGAAGTTTAAAAAAAGGCAATTTAGCTAATTGAAAAAGTATAAAATGAGAGGATAGAGCTTATGCTGTAGTGGGCTGTATGAGTTAATCTTCTTTTGATTCGTAGCGCCAGTGTTCGTAGTTATAGGTTGATAAAATCATATCCGTGATTTCTTCCGGTTCTTCTTGAGCTCCCCCAGCAATCCAAAGAGAAATAATTCCTTCAATACTTGATAAGAAGATTTCCAAAGCGTATTTGTGAGGAATTTGGAAGTTTTCAGATAAGAAATGACGAGTCTTTTCTTTTTGATCTTCAGTTAGAATAATGCTACTTAGAAATTCACGAATTGCACCACGAAAGTCTATGTAATGACTTTGGGACAAGGCGTTAATAAGGCGTTCGTTCGAACGTAATATATAGAAGTTGGCTAACATAAACTTTCTAGGCGATTCTCTTTCTTTTTCTAAAAAAATGTAGAGCTGGGAAATAATTTCACTTTTAAAACTGTCAATCATTTGATATTTGTCTTCATAGTGTAGATAGAAAGTTCCCCTATTAATTCCTGCCCGTTTACAGAGTTTACTAATTGATATATTTTCAAATTTATCCTCTGATAGCAGCTGAATCAAAGCTTCTTTGATGTCTTCCTTAGTAGTAGTTTTTCGTTTCTGAACCATTTTATCTTCCTTCTTCTTAAATCAACACTTTGTTGATTTTTGATTATTGCTTTTTGACTTAGCCCATTATATAATATTTGTGATTTAGAATCAACATCTTGTTGATTTAAGAAAACGAGCTTTGAAAAGGAGATAAACGATATGGCTTATATTGAAATGAAACACAGCTACAAGCGTTATCAGGTTGGGGATACGGAGATTGTGGCTAATCGTGATGTGAATTTTGAAATTGAAAAGGGGGAGCTGGTCATTATCCTTGGTGCTTCTGGTGCTGGAAAATCAACGGTTCTCAATCTCCTAGGAGGTATGGATACCAATGATGAGGGAGAGATTTGGATTGATGGTGCCAATATTGCCAACTATAGTTCGCACCAACGAACAAACTATCGTCGTGAAGATGTAGGCTTTGTTTTTCAATTTTACAATCTGGTCTCCAATCTGACAGCCAAGGAAAATGTGGAATTGGCCTCAGAAATCGTGACAGATGCCTTGGATCCAGAGCAAGTGCTCAAAGATGTGGGGTTAGATCATCGCCTCAATAACTTTCCAGCCCAGCTTTCTGGAGGGGAGCAACAGCGAGTCTCCATTGCACGCGCTGTAGCCAAAAATCCTAAGATCCTCCTTTGTGATGAACCGACAGGTGCCTTGGATTATCAGACGGGGAAGCAAGTCTTGAAGATTCTCCAAGACATGTCTCGTCAAAAGGGGGCGACTGTGATTATCGTGACCCACAATGGCGCGCTAGCCCCTATTGCGGATCGCGTGATTCATATGCGTGATGCTACGGTCAAGAGTATGACAATCAATGAGCATCCGCAGGATATCGATACATTGGAGTATTAGGATGAAAAAAACATATCGGAAAGACCTATTTCAGTCAGTGACGACTTCAAAAGGACGCTTTGTTTCTATCTTAACCTTGATGATGCTGGGTTCTTTAGCCCTAGTAGGTCTTAAAGTAGCCAGTCCAAACATGGAACGTACGGCAGAAGATTATCTCCGTAAAGCCAATACTCTGGATCTGGCCGTGATAGCTGATTATGGCTTGGACAAAGAAGACCAAGACGAACTAAAGACCATTCAAGGAGCAAGTGTTGAGTTTGGCTATATGGCAGACCTAACCGTTGAAAATAGTGAAGAGGCGGTTCGACTTTATTCCAAACCAGAGAGCATTTCAACCTTCCAAGTGACAGAAGGGCGACTGCCAGAGTCTGATGAGGAAATTGCCTTGGCTGATTTCTGGAAAGACCGTTATCAGATTGGAGAGACCATTACCTTTACTAAGAAAGAAGAAAAGACCGTCCTAAAAACTCAAACTTTCACAATTACTGGATTTGTTCAGTCGGGTGAAATACTTTCTAAAAAAGACTTAGGGAGTGCTAGCAGTGGAAATGGAAGCTTGGCTGGTTATGGAGTGATTTTACCCAGTCAGTTTGATACAGAAGTATACAGTATTGCGCGTGTGCGCTATGATGATTTAAAAAATCTGGATGCTTTTTCATCAGACTATAAGACCAAACGAACCCAACATCAGGAAGAGTTGCAAGACTTACTTGCTGATAATGGTCAAAAAAGATTGGTAAGTATCAAAACAAATGGGCAAAAGAGCCTGGAAGATGGGAAAGAACAGCTCCAAACTGCTGAGAGCAACCTTGAAAATGGCAAGAGTCAGTTAGAGCAGGCCGAAAGTCGCTTGAAAACGCAAGAAGAACAAGCGATCGCTTTACCAGAACCGCAAAAGAGTCAAGCCAAGGGACAGCTGATAAAAGCTAAGGAAGAACTGGCGACAAAAAAAGAAAAACTGGCTCAGACAGAGAGTGATCTAACTAAGGAAAAAGAGAAGCTTGAACAGCGTCAGAAAGAGCTTGATGAACTGGCAGAGCCGAAATACCACGTATACAATCGCCAAACCATGCCAGGTGGTCAAGGCTACCTCATGTACAGCAATGCATCATCAAGCATTCGTTCAGTCGGAAATATCTTCCCAGTGGTGCTTTATATGGTCGCTGCAATGGTGACCTTTACAACGATGACTCGCTTTGTGGATGAAGAGCGTACCAATGCTGGTATTTTCAAGGCCCTAGGTTACCGGAATCAAGATATAGTTGCCAAGTTTATCCTCTATGGTTTTCTTGCAGGAACTGTGGGAACCATTATAGGAACACTTCTTGGGCATTATCTCCTTGCAGGGGTGATTTCAGATGTTATAACAGCAGGAATGGTCGTTGGGAAAAGCCAGGAGTATTTTTACTGGTCTTATAGCCTCCTTGCCCTAGCCTTGAGTTGGGTATCCAGTGTCTTGCCAGCTTATCTGGTAGCGCGGAGGGAATTACACGATGAAGCAGCCCAACTTTTGCTTCCCAAACCTCCCGTTAAAGGAGCAAAGATTTTGATGGAACGGTTGAGCTTTATATGGAGTCGTTTGAGTTTTACTCATAAGGTTACGGCAAGAAATATCTTTCGTTATAAGCAACGGATGTTGATGACCATTTTTGGAGTTGCGGGTTCGGTTGCTCTCCTATTTGCAGGTCTTGGTATTCAGTCTTCTGTGGGAGGAGTTGTGGAGCGTCAATTTGAACAAATCCAGCAATACCAGATGATTGTAGCGGAAAAGAGCAGTGCAACGGAGCAAGAAAAAGCAGATCTAGACAGTGCCTTGCAAGCTGAATCGATCCATGCTTCTCAAAAGATTTACTCTAAATCCATTGAAAAAGATTTCAAAGGAAAAGTAGGACTTCAGACTATCACCTTGATGGTCACAAACAGAGAAGATTTCAAACCCTTTATCGTATTAGAGGAAAAGGGGCAAGAGGTGCAGGTCACTAATGGAGCGGTCGTGAGTCAAAAATTAGCCCAACTAGCAAGTGTTACGGTTGGAGACAAGCTAGAGCTTGATGGGAAAGAAATCAAGGTCGCGGCTATTTCTGAAAACTATGTTGGACACTTCGTTTATCTCAACCGAGCGACTTACGAACAAGTCTATGGAACCAGTCCGAAAGACAATGCCTACCTAGTGAAATTAAAAGAGCCAACACCATCCAATACGGAGAAAGAAGCTGCTGTCTTTATGAAAAAAGCTGCTGTTTCTGGGGTGGTCCAAAATGCAACGGCTATCCACCTCTTTGAATCTGTAGCCAATTCTCTCAATAAAACCATGGCAATCCTTGTCCTTGTTTCCGTCTTACTAGCCATTGTCATTCTTTACAATCTCACGAATATCAATGTGGCAGAACGTATCCGCGAACTTTCCACTATTAAGGTTCTCGGTTTCCACAATAAAGAAGTGACCCTCTATATCTACCGCGAGACTATGGTGCTGTCCCTTGTGGGGATTGTTCTAGGTTTGGTAGCTGGCTACTATTTACATCAATTTTTGATACAAATGATTTCACCTGCCACCATACTCTTTTATCCTCAGGTCAGCTGGGAAGTCTATGCGCTTCCAATCGTCGCAGTGACGGTGATTTTGACTTTACTAGGTCTCTTTGTCAATCACCACTTGAGAAAGGTGGATATGCTTGAAGCCCTGAAATCAGTAGAGTAATTCAAGGTTTTAAACAGTAAATCAGTTGACAAAGTCTCTGCTTCTTGGTAGAATAAGAATTGTCGTAAAGACAAATAACTTCTTCTTGGTTACAGGCATGCCAACCTGTCACTCGGATGAAGCCAAATAAAAAGGAGAAACATCATGGCAATCTCAAAAGAGAAAAAAAATGAAATCATCGCACAATATGCACGTCACGAAGGTGATACAGGTTCAGTAGAGGTTCAAGTTGCTGTCCTTACTTGGGAAATCAACCACCTTAACGAACACATCAAACAACACAAAAAAGACCACGCTACTTACCGTGGATTGATGAAGAAAATCGGTCGCCGTCGTAACTTGCTTGCATACTTGCGTAAAAACGACGTTAACCGTTACCGTGAGTTAATCAACTCTCTAGGACTTCGTCGCTAATCTGCTTTATTTTCCACTTACATTGCGTTGTCACCTTACCTCGATATACTCAAGTATAATCTTCGGTTACGGTTCCTAGCACTGTAAGGTATAATAAACCAGATCATCTCCCTTCGGGGAGATTTTTTGTTTCACTAACATTTTTGTACAATCTTCGGCTTGTCGCCTAGTCTATAAACGTTTTATCCAGCAAGAATTATGATGCTAAGGGCGTTAAAAATCCGTATGAAAATAGGGAAACGACACAGTGTTCGATGAACACAAGGAGTTTCATCTTTTTCACTAGGATTTTAGCCCGAGCTCAAATCAGCTCTCTGATATTCAGAGAGCTTTTTTATTGAGGTTTTATCGGTCACAATTTTGGAGACTATAAAAACAATCATTCTCAGTACCTCGAAGCGCATTGAGTTTTATCGGTCACAATTTTGGAGACTATAAAAACATAGTCGCTAGTGTATACATGGTTTCCGTAGTTTTATCGGTCACAATTTTGGAGACTACAAAAACACAGTTTAATTTGTTTGAACGCCGAACTGCGTTTTATCGGTCACAATTTTGGAGACTACAAAAACTCAATCTTCCAAAGATGTTATAAAGCACTTGTTTTATCGGTCACAATTTTGGAGACTACAAAAACCTGATTTTTGTTTTCCACGCAACTCACCCAGTTTTATCGGTCACAATTTTGGAGACTACAAAAACATTCGTAATAGTAAGTATTTACGAATATTTGTTTTATCGGTCACAATTTTGGAGACTACAAAAACCAGCACCTTTAACGAGTACCATTGATTGAGGTTTTATCGGTCACAATTTTGGAGACTACAAAAACCTCAAATGGTATCAGCTAATGACACCATGAAGGTGCGCAGTTACTCGGCTTTTCAAGCCGAGTAACTGTCTGCAAGCCCCCTCGGAGAGCCCACACTTTACGAAGTAAAGTATAGTATGTTATACTTTACATGGAAGTAGTCACCGAATTCCAGTTAGAAATTACTTTGTAACTACGTTTTGAGGAGGAGTAAAATGCTTTCCTACGTTCGACATTACCCACTAGCGATAGCTAAATTAATGTGTCTGTGCTCTCCTAAAATCTGCTGATTTATTACTGACTAATACAGGAGTTTTTTATGGGACAGACAATCATATCTGCTATTGGTGTTTATATTTCCACCAGTATCGATTATTTAATTATTTTAATTATTTTATTTGCACAGCTATCACAGAATAAACAGAAATGGCATATTTATACGGGGCAATATCTAGGAACAGGCTTACTTGTAGGGGCGAGTTTAGTTGCTGCTTATGTCGTTAATTTCGTGCCTGAAGAATGGATGGTTGGATTGCTTGGTTTAATCCCTATCTATTTAGGGATTCGCTTTGCAATTGTTGGAGAAGGTGAGGAAGAAGAGGAAGAAATTATTGAAAGATTAGAACAAAGCAAGGCAAATCAACTGTTTTGGACAGTTACATTGCTGACAATTGCGTCTGGCGGAGATAATTTAGGTATCTATATACCTTATTTTGCTTCGTTAGATTGGTCACAGACCCTCGTGGCGTTGCTTGTGTTTGTAATCGGCATAATTATCTTTTGCGAGATTAGTCGGATGTTATCCTCTATTCCGTTAATATTCGAGACAATTGAAAAATACGAGCGAATCATTGTGCCCATAGTATTCATTCTACTTGGACTATACATCATGTATGAAAATGGCACGATAGAGACTTTTCTGATCGTGTAGATTTTTTTGTTTCACTAGGATTTTAGCCCGGGCTCAAATCAGCTCTCTAATTTTAGAGGGCTTTTTATGTTGTCACTTTACCTCGATATACCCAAGTATAATCTTCGGTTACGATTATTAGCACTGTAAGACCAACTATATTTATTTTTCTCATCTTGTTCCATTGTTGAAAATATGGTATACTTTTTATGAGAATTTTCTAAATTTTTAATTTTGTCTAAGGAGGTTTTCATGCTTTCCAAATTTTCTGGAAGCCGACAAGATTTGCAATTTGTGTTGTTTTTGGGTATTTTGCTAAGTGTTTTAGGAATTTCACTTTTTCTAGCTGTTTCTATGGGGTCCGTAGCGATTGATTTAGGAGATACCTATCGAATCATTTTGAGCAGATTGGGATTTCCTCTTGAGATAGGAGAGGTTTCCAAGTCTACTCTTGCCATTGTATGGAATATGAGGTTCCCCCGAGTATTGTTAGGTCTGATAGTAGGGGCTGGTCTTTCTATGTGTGGTAGCGTGATGCAGTCTACAGTGAACAATCCCATCGCAGAGCCTTATGTCTTAGGAATTTCTGCGGGTGCAACTCTAGGGGCAACTTTGAGCATCATTCTTGGTTTAAAATTGGTGATTAGCCTTGGAGCTTTCCTTGGAGCTATTTTGGCAACAATCGCTGTCCTCATCATTGCCTCTATGCAGGGCAGGATGACGACTTCCAGTCTGATTTTATCAGGAACGGTGGTCAACGCTCTCTTTCTGGCTTTTTCAAACTTTATTATCTCAGTCGGCGCTAATGCGGACAGTGTGATGACCATTAAATTTTGGACCATGGGCTCGCTTGCCGGGACTACTTGGTCTGACTTAGTCCTGCCAACTATAGTAGTAGGATTGGCCTTTCTATTTTTCGCTACCCAGTATCGTGTTTTTAATGTGATGATGATGGGAGATGAGGCTGCTTTAACTTTGGGAATTCCCTTACGCTTCTATTGGTATCTTTACGTGACCGTGGTGGCTGTGCTGACAGCTGTCTTAGTGGCAACTTGTGGGATTATTGGATTTGTTGGTCTCATTACTCCTCACTTAGCTCGAGGGTTAGTAGGGACGAATTACAGGAGACTTTTTCCTGTTGCGACCATACTGGGTGCCCTCTTTGTCATCTGGGCAGATGTACTCTCCCGTATCATCATTCCAAATGCTGAGCTTCCAATTGGTATTTTCACAGCCTTAGTAGGTGCTCCCTTCTTTATCTACATTGTTGGAGGTAGGCGAAGGGAGGTGAGGACCTGATATGGACTTGATTTGTCAGGATGTCCACTTTGGACTAGGAGAGAAAAAAATCTTAAAAGGAGTTTCTCTTAAGGTTGAAGGGCATCAATTTCATACGATACTGGGACCAAATGGAAGTGGAAAAACCAGCTTGCTTAAACTCCTCTATCGTCAGGAAAAGGCGGACAAAGGTTTGATAAGGCTAGATGGAAAGGCACTGGAGCATTGGTCACTCAAAGAAACAGCCAAGCAAATGGCAGTTGTTACCCAGTTTAATCAATTGCAGTTTGATTGTACAGTTGAGGAAATCGTCTTGCTGGGAAGAACTCCTCACCTCTCTTTTTTACAGAAGGAAAAGGAAAGAGATTATGCCCTCGTTCAAGATGCTCTCGTCAAGGTGGATATGCTCGAGAAGAAAACTCGTCTCTATTCGTCTCTTTCAGGTGGGGAGAAACAGCGAGTCTTATTAGCACGCGCCTTGGCGCAAGAACCGACTCTCTTGCTCCTGGACGAGCCAACCAATCATCTGGATATCAAGTACCAGTTAGACTTGTTGGCTATTGTGAAGAATCTTAAGGTCAATGTTCTAGCTGTCCTGCATGATATTCAACTTGCTTGTCGCTATTCGGATTATCTCTATCTGATGAAAGAGGGGGAAATCCTTTACCAAGGGACTCCAAAGGAGACCATCACCCCTGAGTCATTGCAAACTGTATATGGAGTTCAAAGTCAGGTGACTTGGACCGAGGATCAGCAAGCCATGATTCACTATTTATAAGAATGAAAAGGAAAACAAGATGAAAAAAACACTAAGCATTTTACTCGTAACAGTAGCTACCCTAACCATGGCAGCTTGTGGTAATACTACTACAGAAAAAGCTACTACACAGTCTAGCACAGAAACAAGTCAAAAGGCCAGCATAGAGACGGCTTATCCGTTAACGGTCAAGACCTATGACGCTAAGGGAAATGAAGTCGAACAAGTTTTTGACAAGGCACCTGAAAAAGTTATCACCAACAATCTTTCAACTACTGAAATTTTGTTGGAGTTAGGCTTGAAGGATAAAATTGCTGGCATGCTCAACCCTGACAATGCTGTGACGGACAAATACAAGGACGCGATTGCGACTATTCCTCAAATTGGGGATAAAAAAACAGTCTCACAAGAGACAGTGCTTTCTTATGAGCCAGATGCGGTGATGGGTCGAAACATGATGTTTTCTGAAAAATCCTTGGGAACAGTTAGCACTTGGAATGAAAACAAAATACCAGTTTATACGCAAAAAGCTTCTCTCTCAACGATTCAGCAAGATTTGGGAAATATTGTAGAAGATGTCAAAAATCTTGGAATGATTTTCAATGTTCAGGACAAGGCCAATGAATACGCAGCCCAGTTACAAGCTAAAATTGACGCTGTTAAGAAAGCAAATCCAACAAGCCAAGGTGAAAAGAAAAAGGCTTTGATTATGGTTGCATATAATGATGAAACCTTTGGTGCCTACAAGTCTGCTTTGCAAGAAAGCTTGTTGAATCAACTTGGTTATACCAACGTTGCAACGGGAACATCAGGCTTGACCTTGGAAAATCTCGTGTCAATGGATCCTGAGTTGATTATCTATGTAACCAGCGACCGCAATAAAAAATTGGATGCCAACGCAGTAGAGTTGATGAAAGCAAATGAAGTTTTGGAAAACGTTCCTGCAATTAAGAATCAAAAAATCATGACCATTTCTTACGATGAGTTGATGGATTATGGTCCAGCAGTGATTGATTCCCTTGAGAAAATCAATGACTTTATCAATAAATAATGAGTTTGATTGGGAAGGGATTCAAGTTAAGATCAGCCTTCCTTCGACCTATGATCCCAATCAAACCTATCCAGCTATTCTCTTGAATGATGGAAACTTGAATTCTCTATCTTCCCTTTCAGAATCTGTGATTTTAGTGGGCTTGACCTCTAAAAATCGCCTAGATGACTACACTCCCTGGAAGGCATCTGCTTTAAGGGATGGGGCTCCAGATTTTGGTGGTCAGGCAAATGCCTATCATGGTCATTTATTTGGAGGTCTTTTAGACAAGCTGCAGTCACTTTATCGTCTGGACAAAAATCGCCTTGCTTATGGAGGATACTCACTAGGTGGATTGGCTGCTGTATACAGTCTTTTCCATTTTGACAAGGTCTCCTGTATCTTCTCTATCTGTGGTTCCTTTTGGTATCCTGATTTTACGACTTATTGCAAGAATGAAAATGTGAGAAATCTAGATTGTTTGCTATATTTACAGAATGGTCAAACAGAAGGAGCCTATCATACCAATCGCTTGGCTCAAGCACCAGTCTATGCTGAGCAGATTCATACCAGCCTTCAGCAACGCTATCCGACTAGTCAGTTTGTCTTTGATCTCTATGGGCATCATGAGCAAGTGGCTGAACGATTCCTAGCCTTTTCCAACTGGTTGGCCCAAAAATGGGAAATTGCATAAAAGAAATATCCCTTGGCAAAAGCCAAGGGATATTTGTATTTTTTAACCAAGAGCCTCTCTCTTCTTATCTGGATTCCAGATGAAGCTTGCAATAAAGGTAAAGATAATCGTTAGGATACCAACAACCACAGCAAGGATGAGGGCTGGGATTCGGACAAACCACCAGAGTGGGTTTGGTTTTTGATCATTGTGCCATTGCTTGGTTTCTTCGTCTAAACGTTGGAATTCAGCTTGGATGCGGTCTGCAACCATTTCGATTCCTTCATCATTCATTTTCTTGATATCTGAGATATCGATTGGATTTCCAAAGTTCATATCCACACGTTCACGGCTAATCAAGCCTTTCAAGGTCATGGGACCGGTGTAGGTAACAGGCATGATACGGACTTTGGCCATCTTGGCAATCAGGGCTACGCCACCCTTGACATCGTTTGAGTGACGGCTCCCACTTGGAAACATGATGAGAGAGCGGTCGCTTTTTTTGAGGACGTTGATAGGGTACTTGATGGCAGAGGCATTAGGTTTTTCTCGGTCGATAGGAAAGGCGCCACACATACGGATCCACCAGCCAAAGATACGGTTGTTAAACAGCTCTTTTTTGGCCATAAAGATGAACTGTTTTGGCTTGGTCGCAAAGGCCATGTAAACAGGATCCCACCAGGTACGGTGAGGTGCGACGAGGATATAGTTTTCGTCTCGGCTAGGGATTTTATCAGTATTGTGATAGTGGGCATTGCCATTGATGGACCACAAAATCAGCATGACTAGTCCACGCAAATAAGTATAAAACATGAGATCTCCTTCGATTGTATTGCTTTTATTATTATACCTTATCAAAAGACTACTGGCAAACTTTTTCAGTTATCAGCCAACAGTTTTAGATGGGATTAGAATTCTTTTAAAAAAAATGATATGATAGAATTTATGGATAAAAATAAGATTATGGGATTAACCCAAAGAGAAGTCAAGGAAAGACAGGCTCAAGGTTTGGTCAATGACTTTACCGCTTCAGCTAGTACCAGTACTTGGCAAATCTTTAAACGAAATGTTTTTACACTTTTTAACGCATTAAACTTTGTTATTGCTCTAGCGCTGGCCTTTGTGCAGGCTTGGAGCAATCTGGTCTTCTTTGCTGTTATCTGCTTTAACGCTTTTTCTGGGATTGTGACCGAGCTGCGAGCCAAACACATGGTGGACAAGCTCAATCTCATGACCAAGGAAAAGGTCAAAACCATCCGTGATGGTCAAGAAGTCGCTCTTGATCCAGAAGAGTTGGTTCTAGGAGATGTCATTCGTCTGTCTGCTGGAGAGCAAATCCCCAGTGATGCACTGGTTCTGGAAGGATTTGCGGAAGTCAATGAAGCTATGTTGACGGGTGAGAGTGATTTGGTGCAAAAAGAAGTGGATGCCTTGCTTTTATCAGGGAGTTTCCTAGCCAGTGGCGCAGTTTTGGCTCAAGTTCACCATGTAGGGGCAGACAATTATGCTTCCAAACTCATGCTAGAAGCTAAGACAGTGAAACCGATCAACTCCCGTATCATGAAATCGCTGGACAAACTAGCTGGTTTTACTGGGAAGATTATCATTCCCTTTGGTTTAGCCCTCCTGCTAGAAGCCTTGATGTTAAAGGGCTTGCCCCTCAAGTCATCCGTTGTAAATTCGTCAACAGCCCTTTTGGGTATGTTGCCCAAGGGAATCGCCCTTTTGACCATAACTTCGCTCTTGACTGCGGTGATCAAGCTGGGCTTGAAAAAGGTCTTAGTGCAGGAGATGTACTCTGTTGAGACCTTGGCGCGCGTGGATATGCTTTGTCTGGACAAAACGGGGACCATCACCCAAGGAAAGATGCAGGTGGAGGCTGTTCTTCCTCTGATGGAAACTTATGGTGATGAGGCTATTGCCAGCATTTTGACTAGCTATATCGCTCATAGTGAGGATAAAAATCCAACAGCTCAAGCCATTCGCCAGCGTTTCCAAGGACAGGTTGCCTATCCTGCGATCTCGAATCTTCCTTTCTCAAGCGACCGCAAGTGGGGAGCTATGGAATTAGAAGGGCTAGGAACGGTTTTCTTAGGGGCGCCTGAGATGTTGTTGGACTCTGAAGTCCCAGAAGCCAGAGAGGCTTTAGAGAGAGGTTCACGTGTCTTGGTCTTGGCCCTCAGTCAGGAAAAACTAGATCATCACAAACCACAGAAACCGTCTGACATTCAGGCCCTCGCCTTGCTGGAAATCTTGGACCCGATTCGAGAAGGAGCAGCTGAGACGCTGGACTATCTCCGTTCCCAGGAAGTAGGTCTC
Organism: uncultured Streptococcus sp.; assembly: GCA_902488495.1. Taxonomy (GTDB): domain Bacteria; phylum Bacillota; class Bacilli; order Lactobacillales; family Streptococcaceae; genus Streptococcus. The sequence goes on from CABTWF010000007.1 coordinate 25,180, forward strand.
AAGATTATCTCTGGCGACAATCCCGTTACAGTATCCAGCATTGCCCAGAAGGCTGGTTTTGCAGACTATCACAGCTATGTAGATTGTTCAAAAATCACGGATGAGGAATTGATTGCCATGGCTGAAGAGACAGCTATTTTCGGACGTGTTTCCCCTCATCAAAAGAAACTCATCATCCAAACTCTGAAAAAAGCAGGGCATACAACGGCAATGACAGGGGATGGTGTCAATGATATCCTAGCTCTCCGCGAAGCAGATTGTTCTATCGTTATGGCTGAAGGAGATCCTGCGACTCGTCAGATTGCTAATCTGGTTCTCTTGAACTCTGACTTTAATGATGTTCCTGAGATTCTCTTTGAAGGCCGTCGTGTGGTTAATAATATCGCCCACATCGCACCGATTTTCTTGATTAAAACTATCTATTCCTTCCTGTTAGCAGTTATCTGTATCGCCAGTGTTCTTCTGGGACGGTCTGAGTGGATTTTGATTTTCCCTTTCATTCCGATCCAGATTACCATGATCGACCAATTCGTGGAAGGGTTCCCACCATTCGTTCTGACTTTTGAGCGAAATATCAAGCCTGTTGAGCCAAACTTCCTCAGAAGATCCATGCTTCGTGCCCTACCAAGTGCCCTCATGGTCGTGTTCAGCGTTCTTTTTGTCAAAATCTTTGGAGCTAGTCAAGGTTGGTCTGAGTTAGAAATCTCAACCCTACTCTATTATCTCCTTGGGTCTATCGGTTTCTTATCCGTATTTAGAGCCTGCATGCCATTTACCCTCTGGCGTGTCCTCTTGATTGTCTGGTCAGTAGGAGGCTTCCTAGCCACAGCCCTCTTCCCAATGATTCAAAAGTTGCTTGAAATTTCAACCTTGACAGGACAAACGTTGCCTGTTTACCTTGTCATGATGGCTGTCTTTACTGTGATTTTCATTCTAACCAGTCGCTACCAAACTAGAAAATAAAGAAAGACTGCAATCTGTGTATTGCGGTCTTTTTAGGTGCAAGATTGCTAGCTGAAATGTGGTATAATAAGAGGTAATAGAGTTTTGGAAAGTGAGAGAAGATGATTTCAAAGAGATTAGAATTGGTGGCGTCCTTTGTGCCACAAGGTGCCATTTTACTAGATGTGGGAAGTGACCATGCTTATCTGCCAATTGACTTGGTTGAAAGAGGCCAAATCAAAAGCGCTATTGCAGGGGAAGTGGTGGAAGGACCCTACCAGTCAGCGGTCAAAAATGTTGAGGCTCACGGCTTAAAGGAGAAAATCCAAGTTCGTTTAGCCAATGGCTTGGCAGCCTTTGAAGAGGAAGACCAAGTGTCGGTCATCACCATTGCTGGTATGGGTGGCCGTTTGATTGCTACCATATTGCAAGAAGGTTTGGGCAAGATAGCTAATGTAGAACGTTTGATCCTCCAGCCCAATAATCGTGAAGACGACTTGCGCATCTGGCTACAGGGCAACGATTTTCAGATTGTGGCAGAAAGCATTCTAGAAGAAGCTGGCAAATTCTACGAGATTTTAGTGGTGGAAGCTGGACAAATGAAGCTATCAGCAAGTGATGTCCGTTTTGGACCTATCTTGTCCAAAGAAGTCAGTCCAGTCTTTGTCCAAAAATGGCAAAAAGAAGCAGCTAAGCTAGAATTTGCTTTTAGCCAAATCCCAGAAAAAAATATGGAGGAACGTCAAGTTCTTGTAGATAAAATTCAAGCCATCAAGGAGGTGCTCCATGCTAGCAAGTGAAGTAATTAGAGCTTATGAAGCCTTTTGTCCCCAGGAATTTTCCATGGAGGGAGACAGCCGTGGCCTGCAAATCGGTACTTTAGACAAGGATATCCAAAGGGTCATGGTAGCTCTCGATATTCGTGAAGAAACGGTGGCTGAAGCCATTGAAAAGGGTGTGGATTTGATTATCGTTAAGCACGCGCCAATTTTCCGTCCTATCAAGGATCTGGTAGCCAGCCGTCCGCAAAATCAGATTTACATCGACCTGATCAAGCATGACATTGCCGTTTATGTCAGCCATACTAATATCGATATTGTAGAGAATGGTCTCAATGACTGGTTCTGCCAGATGCTAGGCATTGAGGAGACGACTTATCTCCAGGAAACAGGCCCAGAACGTGGGATTGGGCGTATTGGTGACATTCAACCACAGACTTTTGGAGCATTTGCTCAGTATGTCAAGCAAGTCTTTGGTCTTGATAGTCTTCGCATGGTGCATTATCAAGAGAGTGATTTGAAGAAGCCTATTTCAAGAGTGGCCATCTGTGGTGGCAGTGGGCAGTCTTTCTACTCTGATGCTTTAGCAAAGGGGGCAGATGTTTATATCACTGGCGATATCTACTATCACACAGCTCAGGATATGCTGTCTGATGGCCTGTTAGCGCTGGACCCAGGTCACTATATCGAAGTGCTTTTTGTGGAAAAAATCGCTGCACTTCTTACTCAATGGAAGGAAGAGAAGGGCTGGACAATCGATATTGTACCTAGTCAAGCATCGACCAATCCTTTCCACCATATCTAGTTAGAAGGTGAAGACAATGAAAAAAGTTGCCATTATTGGAGCAGGAATTGTGGGGGCAACAGCTGCCTACTACCTCTCTAAAGAAGCTGACCTAGAGGTGACCGTTTTTGACCATGGACAGGGGCAAGCAACCAAGGCTGCAGCAGGAATTATCAGTCCTTGGTTTTCCAAACGCCGTAATAAAGCCTGGTACAAGATGGCGCGCTTGGGGGCTGACTTTTATGTGGATTTGTTGGCTGATTTAGAAAAGTCAGGACAGGAAATCGACTTTTACCAGCGTTCGGGAGTTTTTCTCTTGAAAAAGGATGAATCCAAGTTAGAAGAACTCTATGAACTAGCACTCCAGCGTAGGGAAGAATCTCCCTTGATAGGTCAATTAGCCATTCTAGACCAAGCGTCTGCAAATGAATTATTCCCTGGTTTGCAGGGATTTGACCGCCTGCTCTATGCTTCTGGTGGAGCGAGAGTAGATGGCCACCTCTTAGTGACTCGTTTGCTAGAAGCCAGTCAAGTCAAGCTGGTCAAAGAAAAAGTGAGTCTGACACCTTTAGCATCAGGTCACCAGATTGGCGAAGAGGTGTTTGATCAGGTTATTTTGGCGACAGGAGCTTGGTTGGGAGACATTTTGGAACCTTTAGGATATGAGGTAGATGTTCGTCCCCAAAAAGGACAACTCCGAGATTATCAGCTCTCCAAAGACCTAGCATCTCACCCTGTTGTCATGCCAGAAGGGGAGTGGGATTTGATCCCTTTTGTAGGTGGGAAATTGTCCTTGGGCGCCACCCATGAAAATGATATGGGATTTGATTTGACGGTAGATGAAACCTTGCTCCAACAAATGGAGGAGGCATCCTTACCCCACTATCCAGCCTTGGCAGAAGCGAAATCATCAGGTGAGCGTGTGGGAATTCGCGCCTATACCAGTGATTTCTCCCCTTTCTTTGGACAGGTGCCAGGCTTAGCGGGTGTTTATGCGGCTAGTGGTCTAGGTTCATCAGGTCTCACAACGGGTCCAATCATCGGGTATCATCTAGCTCAACTGGTCCAAGACAAGGAGTTGACCTTGGACCCAGTAAACTACCCAATTGCAAACTATGTCAACCGAGTAAAAAGCGAGTAAGATTTTACTGAAATTTTAGCAGGTAGTTTAGGATGTCAAATGACATTCCCTATCAAAAATGATAAAATAAGAAAAAATAATCCGAGAATCGAGGAAATAAGATGCAAGAAAAGATTTTGGTAACGGGTGGTGCCGGATTTATCGGAACCCACACTGTTATTGAGTTGATCCAAGCAGGTCATCAAGTGGTCGTGGTAGATAATCTTGTCAATAGCAATCGTAAAAGTTTAGAAGTTGTTGAAAGAATCACAGGAGTTGAGATTCCTTTTTATGAGGCAGATATCCGTGATACAGATACCCTCAGAGATATTTTCAAGCAGGAAGAACCGACTGGTGTGATTCACTTTGCTGGTCTGAAGGCTGTTGGCGAATCAACCCGTATCCCTCTTGCCTACTATGACAACAATATCGCTGGAACTGTCAGCCTGCTAAAAGCCATGGAAGAAAATAACTGTAAGAACATCATCTTCAGTTCTTCGGCGACAGTTTACGGAGACCCTCATACAGTACCAATCTTAGAAGATTTCCCACTTTCAGTGACCAATCCATACGGTCGTACTAAGCTCATGCTAGAGGAAATTTTGACCGATATCTACAAGGCAGACTCAGAATGGAACGTGGTATTACTTCGTTACTTTAACCCAATCGGAGCGCATGAAAGTGGAGACCTAGGAGAAAATCCAAATGGAATTCCAAACAATCTCTTACCTTATGTTGCACAAGTAGCAGTGGGCAAACTAGAGCAAGTGCAAGTATTTGGAGATGATTACGATACAGAAGATGGAACTGGTGTTCGTGACTATATCCATGTCGTCGATTTAGCTAAAGGTCACGTTGCAGCTTTGAAAAAACTCCAAAAAGGTTCAGGTCTTAACATTTATAACCTTGGAACTGGTAAAGGTTACTCCGTTCTTGAAATTATCCAAAATATGGAAAAAGCAGTGGGACGTCCTATTCCTTACCGCATCGTAGAACGCCGCCCAGGTGATATCGCTGCCTGCTACTCAGACCCAGCAAAAGCCAAAACAGAACTGGGATGGGAAGCAGAACTCGACATCACCCAAATGTGTGAAGACGCATGGCGTTGGCAAAGCAAGCATCCAAATGGATTTGAAGACTAAGATGATGATTTCAATCATTGTCCCATGTCTAAACGAAGAGGAAGTACTTCCTCTTTTTTATCAGTCTGTGGAAGCTCTGCTTCCTGACTTGGGAGCAGAAGTCGAATATGTATTTGTAGACGATGGCTCAAGTGATGGGACCTTGGAGCTTTTGAAGACCTATCGGGAGCAAAATCCTGCGGTCCGTTATGTCTCATTCTCACGAAATTTTGGGAAAGAGGCAGCCTTATACGCAGGCTTGCAACATGCAACTGGAGACTTGGTGGTCGTGATGGATGCAGACCTTCAGGATCCTCCTAGTATGCTACTTGAGATGAAGGCCTTACTAGACCAGAATGCAGACTTAGACTGTGTTGGGACACGGAGAACTAGTCGGGAGGGAGAACCATTTTTCCGCAGTTTCTGTGCCGACCTCTTTTACCGCCTCATGCAAAAAATTAGCCCAGTAGCCTTGCCCTCAGGTGTCCGTGATTTTCGCATGATGAGAAGATCTGTGGTAGATGCTATTTTAACCCTGACCGAGTCTAATCGTTTTTCTAAAGGACTCTTTGCCTGGGTGGGTTTTAAAACGCACTATCTGGACTATCCAAACGTTGAACGACAGGCTGGCAAGACCAGTTGGAGTTTTAGACAACTCTTTTTCTACTCGATTGAAGGGATTCTTAACTTTTCAGATTTCCCCTTGAGTATAGCCTTTGTAGCGGGACTTCTATCTTGTTTTCTTTCGTTTGTGATGACATTTTTTGTAGTGTTTCGGACTCTTATCTTGGGAAATCCGACATCTGGTTGGACGTCTTTGATGGCTGTCATTCTCTTTCTTGGAGGGATTCAACTCCTGACGATTGGGATTCTCGGTAAGTATATCAGTAAGATCTATCTAGAGACCAAAAAAAGACCACTCTATCTCATCAAAGAAAAAAGTGACCTTTCTATTATTGAAGGAAAAAATAACCAAAAAAGACTATAATTTTACCTAGAAATATGCTAAACTAGTAAGTGTGGGAAAAATGAGAAAAAACAATTATATTTATTCCCTGCTTCCTACGATGGATCTTTTAGGAGTGCACGTGTAGGACAATTTTTGATGGCCTCCAGAACATCGCTGGTCTCAGCGATTTCTCTTTGCAATTCAACTGGATCATCGTAAAATCGAACGATTCCATTATCATGGTAATCAAAGAGTTCAGAATAGGTTTGGCAAAGCCCGCAGGCGATGCAACGTTCGGGTATAAGTGTGACTTTCATATTTATATTGTAATAAGAAAATGTAAAAAAAACAAGGAGTAAGGTATGGAAAAAGAACCGTGGCAAGAAGATATTTACGAAAACAATGAAGAAGAAACAAGATCAGAGCGTCGACACCGGAATCAAAAAGGGGAAGGCGTTGTTGCCAATCGTGCTTTGACAGTTCTAGCTAGCCTCTTCTTTGTAATTGTTGTAGCAATGGTAGTTGTATTGATTTACCTATCAACCGGAGGAAGCAATCGTACTTCATCTTTGAAGGACTTCTATGATGCATCGTCTCCTTCTACAAGTTCAAGTTCTAAAGTGGAACAATCATCATCTTCAAGTAGCAAGGTAGAGGAAACAGCTTCTTCTGAATCAACACCTTCACAGAGCAGTTCGGAAGAACATACTACAGAGGGTGAAGGAACACTTACAGTACAGCCTGGAGAGGGAGAAGCAGCTCTTGCTCAACGTGCAGGGATTTCCATTGCCCAGCTAGAAGCCCTAAATCCTTCTCACATGTCATCTGGATCTTGGTTTGCCAACCCAGGTGATGTGATTAAGACAAGATAGGAGTCGGTCATGAAGACAATTCAAATTGCTATCGATGGTCCAGCTTCGAGTGGCAAGAGTACGGTCGCAAAGATTGTCGCTAAGGATTTTGGATATACTTATCTCGATACAGGTGCTATGTACCGTGCTGCGACTTATATAGCGCTCAAGCACCAGTTGAATGCAGAAAATGTAGACCAACTTCTTGAGCTTCTTAACCAACACCCCATTAGTTTTGGACGTTCAGAAACAGGTGAGCAACTTGTTTTTGTAGGTGATGTTGATATTACTCATCCTATTCGTGAAAATGAAGTGACCAACAAGGTTTCAAGTATCGCTGCCATTCCTGAAGTGCGTGAAAAACTGGTTTCGCTCCAGCAAGAGATTGCTCAGCAAGGTGGTATCGTCATGGATGGGCGTGATATCGGGACAGTTGTTTTACCAAAAGCTGAACTCAAGATTTTCCTAGTGGCTTCTGTTGAAGAAAGAGCAGAGCGTCGTTACAAGGAAAATATTGCTAAAGGGATTGAGACTGACTTGGAAACGTTGAAAGAAGAAATTGCTGCGCGTGACTACAAGGATAGTCACCGTGAAACCTCACCTCTCAAACAGGCTGAGGATGCAGTTTACCTTGACACAACTGGACTAAGTATTCAAGAAGTGGTTGAAAAAATCGAATCAGAAGCAAAAAAATATATGTCCTAGGGACGAGAGGAGCAGGCTAAATGAAGCCTGCTCCTTTTCTCTCTTTTGCGCGCGTTTCAAAACAGCCTTTTTGGGAGAATTTTGATAAAATAGTAGTATCAATAAAAAGGACGGAAGCATGACAAAGAAAATCATAGCCATTTGGGCCCAAGATGAAAAAGGTGTGATTGGAAAGGAAAATCGTCTCCCATGGCATTTGCCAGCAGAATTGCAACATTTTAAAGAAACAACTCTGAATCATGCTATCTTGATGGGGCGTGTGACCTTTGATGGAATGGGGCGTCGCCTGCTTCCAAAACGGGAGACCTTGATTTTAACACGTAACTTGGAAGAAAAGCTAGACGGGGTTGCTACTTTTCATGATGTCCAGTCTGTTCTGGACTGGTATCAGGGTCAAGACAAGAATCTTTATATTCTCGGTGGGAAGCATATTTTTCAGGCTTTTGAACCCTATTTGGATGAAGTCATTGTCACTCAAATCCATGCACGGGTGGAAGGAGATACCTATTTCCCTGAAGACTTTGACTTGTCTCTTTTTGAGACAGTTTCAAGCAAATCCTATACCAAAGATGAGAAAAATCCTTATGATTTTACCATCCAATACCGCAAGAGAAAGGAAGTCTAATGGAACGTAGTATATTTGGTTTTTTCACAGCCATGCTGTGTTTGGTCTGCTTGCTTGCAGGAGCACAGGCTTTTCGTAAAAAGCGCTATGGACTGTCTGCCTTACTCTGGTTGAGTGCCTTTACCAATTTGGTCAATAGTATCCATGCTTTTTACATGACCTTATTTTAGATAGAATGACAGTATAGAATAGAACGGAAGGAAATCATGCCTACAAATAGGAATAATGATATGATGGTTTATTGCTCATTTTGTGGCAAAAGCCAAGAAGAAGTACAAAAAATAATCGCAGGTAACAACGCCTTTATCTGTAATGAATGTGTGGAGTTAGCCCAGGAAATCATTCGGGAAGAGTTGGCGGAAGAAGTCTTGGCAGACTTGTCTGAAGTGCCAAAACCAATCGAACTCCTCCATATCTTGAACCACTATGTAATCGGTCAAGATCGTGCTAAACGTGCCTTGGCAGTAGCTGTTTACAACCACTACAAACGTATTAATTTCCACGATACGCGTGAAGAGTCAGAAGATGTGGATTTGCAGAAGTCAAACATCTTGATGATTGGACCAACTGGTTCAGGGAAAACTTTCCTTGCTCAGACCTTGGCTAAGAGCTTGAATGTGCCTTTTGCGATTGCAGATGCGACAGCTCTGACTGAGGCTGGTTATGTGGGTGAGGATGTGGAAAATATTCTCCTCAAACTATTGCAGGCTGCTGACTTTAACATCGAACGTGCAGAGCGTGGGATTATCTACGTGGATGAAATTGACAAGATTGCCAAGAAAAGCGAGAACGTTTCTATCACACGTGATGTTTCTGGTGAAGGGGTACAACAAGCCCTTCTCAAGATTATCGAGGGAACCGTTGCCAGCGTACCACCTCAAGGTGGACGTAAACATCCACAACAAGAGATGATTCAAGTGGATACAAAAAATATCCTCTTCATCGTGGGTGGTGCCTTTGATGGTATCGAAGAAATTGTCAAACAACGTCTGGGTGAAAAGGTTATCGGCTTTGGTCAAAACAACAAAGCGATTGATGAAAACAGTTCCTACATGCAAGAAATCATCGCTGAAGATATTCAAAAATTCGGTATTATCCCTGAGTTGATTGGGCGCTTGCCTGTCTTTGCTGCTCTTGAGCAATTGACGGTCGATGACTTGGTTCGCATCCTGAAAGAGCCAAGAAATGCCTTGGTGAAACAATACCAAACCTTGCTTTCTTATGATGATGTTGAGTTGGAATTTGACGATGAAGCCCTTCAGGAAATCGCCAATAAGGCTATCGAACGCAAAACTGGTGCGCGTGGTCTTCGCTCGATTATCGAAGAAACCATGCTAGATGTCATGTTTGAAGTACCGAGTCAGGAAAATGTGAAATTGGTCCGCATCACTAAAGAAGCTGTCGATGGAACAGATAAACCCATCCTAGAAACAGCCTAGAGGTGACTATGGAACTTAATACACACAATGCTGAAATCCTGCTCAGTGCGGCAAACAAGTCCCACTATCCGCAGGATGACCTGCCAGAGATTGCCCTTGCAGGGCGTTCAAATGTCGGCAAGTCTAGCTTTATCAACACCATGTTGAACCGCAAAAATCTTGCTCGTACATCAGGAAAACCTGGGAAGACCCAGTTACTCAACTTCTTCAACATTGATGACAAGATGCGCTTTGTGGATGTGCCTGGTTATGGCTATGCCCGCGTTTCCAAAAAGGAGCGTGAAAAGTGGGGGCGCATGATTGAGGAATACTTAACGACTCGTGAAAATCTCCGTGCCGTGGTTAGTCTAGTGGATCTCCGCCACGACCCGTCAGCAGATGATGTGCAGATGTACGAATTTCTCAAATATTATGAGATTCCGGTTATCATCGTTGCGACCAAGGCGGACAAGATTCCCCGTGGTAAGTGGAATAAGCACGAATCAGCAATCAAAAAGAAATTAAACTTTGATCCAAGTGACGATTTCATCCTCTTTTCATCTGTCAGCAAGGCAGGGATGGATCAGGCTTGGGATGCAATATTAGAAAAATTGTGAGGGAAAGAAATGGCAAAAACAATTCATACAGACAAAGCTCCAAAAGCAATCGGACCTTATGTTCAAGGGAAAATCGTTGGCAATCTTTTGTTTGCTAGTGGTCAAGTTCCTCTATCTCCTGAAACTGGAGAAATTGTAGGAGAAACGATCCAAGAACAGACCGAACAAGTTTTGAAAAATATCGGTGCTATTTTGGCTGAAGCAGGAACAGACTTTGACCATGTTGTTAAAACAACTTGCTTCTTGAGCGATATGAATGACTTTGTTCCTTTTAACGAGGTTTACCAGACTGCCTTTAAAGAGGAGTTCCCAGCTCGTTCAGCTGTAGAGGTTGCACGTCTTCCTCGTGATGTAAAAGTCGAAATTGAAGTGATCGCAGAGATTGGATAAGCTAGTTGAAGTTTGGCTCTGCCAAACTTTTTTTGATATAAGGAGAGATAGATGATAAAGAAACAACTTCACCTGGTGATTGTGACAGGGATGAGTGGCGCAGGGAAAACGGTAGCCATTCAGTCCTTCGAGGATTTAGGATATTTCACTATTGACAATATGCCACCAGCCCTCTTGCCAAAGTTTTTGCAGTTGGTAGAGACCAAGGATGATGACCATAAGTTAGCCCTAGTAGTCGATATGCGGAGCCGTTCCTTCTTTTCAGAGATTCAGGCTGTTTTGGATGAATTGGAAAACCAAGACGATTTGGATTTTAAAATTCTCTTTTTGGATGCAAAAGATAAGGAATTGGTGGCACGCTATAAGGAAACTAGAAGAAGTCACCCTCTAGCTGCTGATGGTCGGATTTTAGATGGCATCAAGCTGGAACGTGAACTCTTAGCACCTTTGAAAAATATGAGTCAAAATGTGGTGGATACGACAGAACTCACTCCTCGTGAACTTCGTAAAACCATTGCAGAGCAATTTTCAGACCAAGAACAAGCCCAGTCTTTTCGTATCGAGGTCATGTCTTTTGGATTCAAGTATGGTATCCCGATCGATGCAGACTTGGTTTTTGATGTCCGTTTCTTACCAAATCCATACTACCTCCCTGAACTTCGTAATCAGACAGGTGAGGATCAAGCAGTTTATGACTATGTGATGCATCATGAAGAGTCTGAAAGTTTCTATCAGCACTTGCTCGCCTTGATTGAGCCCATTTTGCCAAGTTACAAAAAAGAAGGCAAGTCTGTTTTAACCATTGCAGTAGGATGTACAGGTGGACAACACCGTAGTGTGGCCTTTTCCAAGCGCATAGCTGAGGACCTTGCTAAAAACTGGCCTGTCAATGAAAGCCATCGTGACAAAGACAGAAGAAAGGAAACGGTAAACCGTTCATGAGAAAACCAAAGATAACGGTAATTGGTGGAGGAACAGGTATCCCCGTCATTTTGAAAAGCTTGCGAGAAAAGGATGTGGATATCGCAGCCATCGTAACGGTAGCTGATGATGGTGGCTCTTCGGGTGAACTAAGAAAGAATATCCAACAGCTGACACCACCAGGAGATCTTCGCAATGTCCTGGTAGCCATGTCGGATATGCCTAAATTTTATGAGAAGGTTTTTCAGTACCGCTTTTCAGAAGACGCTGGTGCTTTTGCAGGTCATCCTCTAGGAAATATCATTATAGCAGGACTTTCTGAAATGCAAGGGTCCACTTACAATGCCATGCAGCTGCTAAGTCTCTTTTTCCACACAACAGGAAAAATCTACCCCTCAAGCGATCAGCCTTTGACACTGCATGCAGTCTTTAAAGACGGTTCTGAGGTGGCAGGTGAGAGCCACATTGCAGATCATCCAGGCATGATCGACCATGTCTATGTGACCAATACCTTGGATGATGAAACACCGCAAGCCAGCCGTCGAGTAGTCAATACCATTCTCGAGAGTGACATGATTGTCTTGGGGCCTGGTTCCCTCTTTACATCGATTTTGCCCAATATTGTCATCGAGGAGATCGGGCAGGCTCTCTTGGAGACCAAAGCGGAGATTGCCTATGTCTGCAATATCATGACCCAGCGTGGGGAAACAGAGCACTTTTCAGACAGTGACCACGTGGAAGTCCTCCATCGACACTTAGGTCGGCCATTTATTGATACGGTCTTGGTTAATATCGAAAAGGTTCCTAGAGAATACATGGATACCAACCGTTTTGATGAATATTTGGTTCAGGTAGAGCATGACTTTGCTGGTCTTTGCAAGCAGGTTCCTCGTGTGATTTCATCCAACTTCCTTCGTTTGGAAAATGGAGGTGCCTTCCATGATGGCGATTTGATTGTAGATGAATTGATGCGCATTATACAGGTGAGAAAATGAGTTTTACAGTTGCAGTAAAAGAGGAAATTCTTGGTCAACATCATTTAAGCCGCCATGAATTGTCTGCCATCATCAAGATGTCTGGTAGTATCGGTCTCTCGACTTCTGGCCTAACCTTGTCCGTCGTGACCGAAAATGCCAAGTTGGCTCGGCATCTCTATGAGTCCTTTCTCCATTTTTATGAGATCAAGTCAGAAATTCGTCACCATCAGAGAAGCAATCTTCGCAAGAATCGTGTCTATACAGTCTATACAGATGAGAGGGTGCAGGAGCTTTTAGCTGATTTGCGACTTGCGGATTCCTTCTTTGGTTTGGAGACGGGTATTGATCCTGATATCTTAGCAGATGAGGAAGCTGGACGTGCCTACTTATGTGGGGCCTTTCTGGCAAATGGTAGTATTCGAGATCCTGAGTCTGGCAAGTACCAGTTGGAGATCAGTTCCGTTTATCTGGACCATGCCCAAGGACTGGCCTCTCTCCTTCAGCAGTTTTTGCTGGACGCCAAGGTCATTGAGCGCAGGAAAGGTGCAGTTACTTATCTCCAACGTGCAGAAGACATCATGGATTTCTTAATCGTGATTGGGGCCATGCAGGCGCGTGATAACTTTGAGCGCGTCAAGATTTTGCGTGAAACTCGTAACGATCTCAATCGAGCCAATAACGCTGAAACAGCCAATATCGCTCGGACAGTTTCTGCTAGTATGAAGACTATCAACAATATCAGTAAAATCAAAGATAGAATGGGTTTGGAAAATTTACCCGTGGATTTGCAGGAGGTGGCCCGCTTACGGATCCAGCACCCAGACTACTCTATCCAGCAGTTGGCAGATAGCCTGAGCAATCCCTTAACCAAAAGTGGCGTCAATCACAGGCTCAGAAAAATAAACAAGATCGCAGATGAACTATAAAACCACGAATCAGTTGATCCGTGGTTCTTTTCTTATAAACTGGTCGAGTGTTTGGGTTGAACTTTTTGTTCTGGGTCAATGTAGTTGATGGCATTGTTAACAGCTGTTGGAGCTTCACCCAGTCCTGTAGCGATCAAATCAATCTTACCTTCATAGTAGCAGCAGTCGCCGATAGCATAGATACCTGCTTGGCTGGATTCTTGTTTGCTATTGACGATAATCTTGTGACGGTTGAGGTCCAGCCCCCAATTTTTAAGATTGCCGACAGATGATTTGAAACCATAGTTGACAAAGAGGTGGTCTACTTCGATAGTTTCGGTTTCATCTGATTTTACTTTGGCGATTTCTAGTTTGTCGAGTGTTTTACCATCTCCAAGGAGTTGGCTTGGGACGAACGGTGTCTTGATGGTCACAGATGATTCTTGCAAGGCTTGCACACTATGTTCCAAGGCGCGGAAGTTATCTCTGCGGTGAACGAGAGTAGTTGGGGCAATCTTTTCAAAAGCCAGAGCCCAGTCCACTGCTGAGTCCCCACCACCAAGGATGGTCACTTTCTTACCAGCGTATTGCTGGATGTTGGAAACGTGGTAGTGGATATTTTCATAATTTTCGACGTCATCTAGTTCGAGCGGACGCGGTTTAAAGGCACCGCCCCCCATAGCAATGATGACTGTTTTGGTCAGATGGCTTCCCTTGTTGGTTGTGATGGTAAAACCTTGATCTTGTTTCTCTATTTCAAGAACAGTTTCGTTGAGGTGAACAGGTGTTTCAAAGCCGTTTAGCTGTTCAATCAAGCGATTGGTCAATTCTTCTCCAGTTAAGTTTGGAAAACCTGGCACATCAAGGATTTGCTTCTCAGGGTAGAGGATGGCTGGTTGACCACCGAGCTGGGGAAGGGAGTCGATGATTTGGACTTTGGCTTGGCGTAGGTGAGCGTAAAATGCAGCAAAGAGCCCAACAGGACCGCCACCTACAATAGTAATATCATAGAGTTGAGACATGATTTCTCCTTCGTTTTTTCTAGTCAGTTTATTTTATCATATTTTTGCTTAATTTAAAATGAGGTAGGATAGGGAAAAAATGGGCAAAAAATGGTATAATGGTACAGAAAGTGTTTTGACGGGGAGGAGGCCAGGGATGAATTTTCAACAATTATCCAATTTACAATACTGGACGAGTTTGTTTTCAAGTCCTTGGACGATAGTCATCAATCTGATTGATATTCTCATTGTGACTTATATTTTATATCATTTTACCAAAGCGATTGCAGGGACCAAAATCATGATATTGGTGCGGGGAGTCCTGGTCTTTATTTTAGGTCAGATTCTGTCCAATATGATTGGTTTGACGACCATTTCCTGGTTGATCAATCAGATCATCACCTACGGGGTCATTGCAGCGGTGGTTATTTTTTCACCAGAGATTCGGACTGGTTTGGAACGATTGGGTCGGGCTACGGATTTCTTCTACAATGCTCCTATTAGTGCAGAAGAGCAAATGGTTCGTGCCTTTGTCAAATCAGTCGAGTACATGAGCCCTCGTAAGATTGGTGCTCTGGTAGCAGTTCAGCGAGTGAGAACCTTGCAGGAATACATCTCAACTGGGATTCCTCTAGATGCTAAAATTTCCTCTGAGTTATTGATTAATATCTTTATCCCCAATACTCCCTTACACGATGGAGCGGTCATTGTCAGAGAAGATCGGATTGCCGTAACTTCAGCCTACCTACCCCTGACTGAAAATACGGGAATTTCCAAGGAGTTTGGGACACGTCACAGGGCAGCGATTGGTTTGTCGGAAGTATCAGATGCTCTTACCTTTGTGATTTCTGAGGAAACAGGTGGAATCTCAATCACCTATAATGGAGTCTTTAAGCATGATTTGACCTTGGAAGAGTTTGAATCGGAGTTAAGAAGAATCTTGCTTCCAGCATCAGAGGAAAAACAAGGTTTGAAAGAGCGTTTGCTAGGAGGATTGAAACATGAGAAAAAATAGTCTTTATATTATTTCTTCCTTCTTTTTCGCCTGCATCCTCTTTATCTATGCGACTTCTACAAACTATCAGAATAGCAATAGTGCTAGACAGGTGCGGACAGAAACCTATACCAATACGGTTCTTAATGTCCCAATCGATATTCAGTATGACAGTGCTCAGTACTTTATCAGTGGTTTTACATCTGAAGTGACCGTCTTTCTGACTGGGTCAAACAGAGTTGCTTTGGCGAGTGAGATGCAGGAAAGCACTCGGAAATTCAAGGTCAAAGCTGACTTAACCAATGCCAGTGTAGGAACCATCGAAGTTCCCCTGACTATTGAAAATTTACCGAGTGGTTTGACGGCTGTTGCGACACCGCAAAAGATAACAGTCAAGGTTGGTAAAAAAGCAAAACGTGATAATGTAATCGTTGTGCCGGAGATTGACCCTAGTCAGATTGATTCTCGTGTGAAAATTGATACAGTCACTGTATCAGATGAAAAAGTAACGGTTATTAGTGATGAGGAAACTCTCTCTAGAGTAGATCGTGTCATTGCCATCTTGCCAACGAGTGAACGGATAACAGGTAATTATTCGGCTTCTGTTCCTCTACAAGCAGTCGATAAAAATGGAAATGTCTTGCCAAGCGTCATTATGCCATTTGACACTACAATGAAAATTACAACCAAAACAGTATCGTCTAGCTCGAGTTCTTCGTCAACGACCTCGTCAACGGGCTCTTCAACCAGCAGTTCGTCTTCAACGAGTTCAGAAACGAAACCAGACTCGTCTAAACAGGACTAAACAAAATAGTAGAAAAGGATGATAAATAAAATGGGTAAATATTTTGGGACCGATGGAGTCCGTGGAGAAGCAAACGTAGAACTGACGCCAGAATTGGCCTTTAAATTGGGACGTTTTGGTGGTTATGTTCTTAGCCAACACGAAACAGAAGCCCCTAAAGTCTTTGTAGGACGTGATACACGCATCTCAGGAGAAATGTTAGAATCAGCCTTAGTGGCAGGTCTCCTCTCTGTAGGGATTCACGTCTACAAACTCGGTGTCCTTGCAACACCAGCAGTAGCTTACTTGGTCAAAACTGAGGGAGCCAGTGCAGGTGTCATGATTTCCGCTAGCCACAACCCAGCCCTTGATAATGGAATTAAATTCTTTGGTGGGGATGGTTTCAAACTTGATGATGAAAAAGAAGCAGAAATCGAAGCCTTGCTAGATGCTACAGAAGACACCCTTCCTCGTCCAAGTGCCGAAGGATTGGGAACCTTAGTGGACTATCCAGAAGGATTACGTAAGTATGAAGGCTACCTTGTTTCAACTGGAACTCCTCTTGAAGGAATGAAAGTGGCCTTGGATACAGCAAACGGTGCAGCGTCTACAAGTGCCCGTCAAATCTTTGCAGACCTTGGGGCTCAAATAACTGTTATCGGTGAGACACCAGATGGTCTTAATATCAACTTGAATGTGGGTTCTACACATCCAGAAGCTCTTCAAGAAGTGGTCAAAGAAAGCCAGTCAGCTATCGGTTTGGCCTTTGACGGAGACAGTGACCGTTTGATTGCTGTTGATGAAAATGGTGACATCGTTGATGGTGATAAGATCATGTATATCATCGGTAAATACCTTTCTGAAAAAGGCCAGTTGGCTCAAAACACCATTGTGACAACGGTTATGTCTAACCTTGGCTTCCATAAGGCCTTGGAGAGTGCTGGCATTAACAAGGCAGTGACTGCTGTTGGTGACCGCTATGTCGTTGAAGAAATGAGAAAATCAGGCTACAACCTTGGTGGTGAACAATCAGGCCACGTTATCTTAATGGATTACAACACTACTGGTGATGGTCAATTATCAGCTGTCCAATTGACTAAAATCATGAAAGAAACAGGCAAGAGCTTGTCTCAACTAGCATCAGAAGTGACGATTTACCCACAAAAACTGGTCAATATCCGAGTGGAAAATGCCATGAAAGAAAAAGCCATGGAAGTACCAGCTATTAAGACAATCATCGAAAAGATGGAAGAAGAAATGGCAGGGAACGGTCGTATCCTTGTCCGCCCAAGTGGAACAGAACCCCTCTTGCGTGTCATGGCAGAAGCCCCAACAACAGAAGAAGTTAACTACTACGTAGATACGATTGCTGCTGTTGTTAAAGATGAAATCGGAATTGATTAAAGCCTAGAAAACTAGATGAAATGATAAAAATGTGGTACAATTGCATAGTAAATTGTAGCAATGGGAGAGAAAAATGAATCTTAAACGAGAACAAGAATTTGTTAGCCAGTATCACTTTGATGCTCGTAACTTTGAATGGGAAAATGAAAATGGAGCCCCTGAAACCAAGGTAGACGTGAACTTTCAGTTGCTCCAACATGACCAAGAAAACCAAGTGACTTCTTTAGTCGTTATCTTGAGTTTCATGATTGTCTTTGACAAATTTGTCATCAGTGGAACAATTTCCCAAGTGAACCATGTGGAAGGTCGTATTGTTAACGAACCAAGCGAATTTAACCAAGAAGAAGTCGAAGCCTTGGCACGTCCATGTTTGAACATGCTCAATCGTTTGACGTATGAAGTAACAGAAATCGCCTTGGATCTTCCAGGGATCAATTTGGAGTTTTAGTCATGAAATTAGCTGTCATTACAGATTCTTCAGCCTATTTAGAGGAGAAGACGCTGCAAAGAGAGAATCTATTTATCTTGGATATTCCTGTCAATATTGATGGGGAGGAGTATGTTGAAGGTGTCAATCTAACTGCTGAGGAATTTTATCAAAAAATGGCTCAGTCTGCAGAATTGCCTAAAACTAGTCAACCAAGTATTGCCAAATTGGATGAGATTCTTAGTTCTTTGAAAGACGAGGGTTATACCCATGTCTTGGGACTCTTTCTTTCGTCAGGAATTTCAGGCTTTTATCAGAACATCCAATACATGTTGGATGAGTATGATGGCTTGACCATTGCCTTTCCGGATACCCATATCACAAGTTCCCCTCTCGGATTTATGGTAGAGAGTGCCTTTGAATGGGCAGAACAAGGCGATGATTTTGCCCAGATTCAGGAGAAGTTGGCTATCCAAATTGCTGATAATTCAGCCTTTATCATAGTAGATGACCTCGACCACTTGGTTAAGGGAGGACGTTTGTCAAATGGTGCTGCCATCTTAGGGAATCTCTTCAGTATCAAGCCTATTCTTTACTTTAATGACCAAGGTGTGATTGAGGTTTATGAAAAAGTTCGTACAGAGAAAAAAGCAATCAAACGTTTGGTGGAAATCATCAAAGAGTTGACAAAAGATGGGGACTACCGTATTACAGTCATTCATGGTAATGCACCTCAGAAGGCGGCAGATTTGCGTCATCTCTTGATGGAGAGTGGTGTGACTGCTGAAATTCCAATTGAAACCTTTGGTA
Organism: uncultured Streptococcus sp.; assembly: GCA_902488495.1. Classification (GTDB taxonomy): domain Bacteria; phylum Bacillota; class Bacilli; order Lactobacillales; family Streptococcaceae; genus Streptococcus. Next base: position 43,704 of record CABTWF010000007.1, read on the forward strand.
GTGTCATTGGGACCCACCTTGGAGAAGGTAGTATCGCCTTGAGCTATACACCAATCGTCTAAATTGTTCTTACAGACTTTGTATCTTAGCAATTGAACACGGCCTACCTGCCTCTTGAAAAAAGATGTCTGTCTTGCCTTTCATGGAAAGTCAGCGCCATTCCCTATTTTTCATGGGCAGCTAACGTCCTTTGTATCTTGATAATTGAACACGCCTGGAACCCTGTGTGAAAAATATAGTTCTTCCAAGGAGTAGACACTCCTTGATCAGAACTCCTATTTTCACTTTGTGTTCTTACAGGCTTTGTATCTTAGACAGGAGTAGAGATGAGTATTCGAGTAATTATTGCCGGTTTTAAGGGAAAAATGGGCCAAGCTGCTTGTCAGATGGTCTTGGCTGATCCAGACTTGGACTTGGTCGCAGTTTTGGATCCTTTTGAGTCTGAGTCAGAATGGCAGGGAATTCCTGTCTTTAATGATAAGGCTGACTTGGCTGGTTTTGAAGCGGATGTCTGGGTGGATTTTACTACACCAGCCGTTGCTTACGAAAATACGCGTTTTGCCCTTGAAAATGGCTTTGCTCCAGTGGTTGGAACAACAGGATTCACTAGTGAAGAAATTACTGAACTAAAAGCATTTTCCCGTGAACAAGATTTGGGTGGTTTGATTGCTCCTAACTTTGCCTTGGGAGCTGTCTTGCTTATGCAATTTGCGACGCAGGCTGCCAGATATTTCCCAAATGTGGAGATTATCGAGCTCCATCATGACAAGAAAAAAGATGCTCCAAGTGGAACAGCCATTAAAACGGCTGAGTTGATGGCGGAAGTGCGTGAGTCTATCCAGCAAGGTGCACCTGATGAGGAAGAATTGATTGCTGGTGCCCGTGGTGCTGATTTTGATGGCATGCGGATCCACTCAGTTCGTTTGCCAGGCTTAGTAGCTCATCAAGAAGTTATCTTTGGCAATCAGGGAGAGGGATTGACCATCCGTCATGACTCCTATGATCGCAGCTCCTTCATGACAGGGGTCAATTTGGGAATCAAAGAAGTTGTCAAGCGTCATGAGCTTGTCTATGGATTAGAACACTTATTATGAGATTAACGCAAATGCCTTCTGAATTTCAGAAGGCTTTACCAGTATTAGAAAAAATTAAAGAAGCAGGCTTTGAAGCCTATTTTGTTGGTGGCTCCGTCAGAGATGCCCTCCTCAATCGCCCCATCCACGATGTGGATATTGCGACTTCTTCCTATCCAGAGGAGATCAAGCAGATTTTTCCGCGAACAGCCGATATTGGAATCGAGCACGGAACTGTCTTAGTTTTAGAAGGGGACGAGGAGTATGAGGTAACAACTTTTCGAACAGAGGATGTCTATGTGGACTATCGCAGACCCAGCGCGGTTTCCTTTGTGCGTTCGCTAGAAGAAGACCTCAAGCGCCGTGATTTCACAGTTAATGCCTTTGCCTTGGATGAGACAGGTGAAATCATTGACTTGTTTCATGGTTTAGAGGATTTGAAAAACCAAGTTTTGCGAGCAGTTGGAGTGGCTAGTGAGCGTTTCAACGAAGATGCTTTGCGGATTATGCGTGGTTTCCGTTTTCAGGCCAGTCTCGGTTTTAAACTTGAGTCAGAAACTTTTGAGGCGATGAAGACTTTGACGCCGCTCTTGGAGAAAATTTCAGTGGAGCGCACCTTCGTTGAGTTTGATAAGCTCTTGTTGGCACCTTTTTGGCGAGTTGGTCTGGCTTCCATGATTGAGAGTCGAGCTTATGATTATCTTCCAGATATGGCAGGAAGCCAAGACAAGCTCAACAGACTGTTTGATTTGGAGACTGATTTCACTTTTGAGTCTTCCGAACAAGCCTGGGCGGCTCTCTTGTGGGCTTTGGAGATTAAAGATGCACAGCCATTTTTGAAGGCATGGAAAACCTCACGCCAGTTTGCTAAGCAGGTTCAGGATTTGCTGACTATTTTGGCTTTGCGAGAAGAAGGAGAGCTGAGTAAGCGTGATTGTTACCGCTTTGACTTGGATTCCCTTTTACAAGCTGAAAGGCTTCGTCAAGCTCAAGGAAAAGCAGTCAATCCACAAGCCATCAAAGAAACTTACCATAGTTTGACCATTCATGACAAGAAAGAAATTCAGATTAACGGTGGAATTTTGATTAAGGAATATGGTTACCAGCCAGGACCAGACTTGGGAGAGATTTTAACAGAGATTGAGTTTGCCATTGTCGATGGAGAGTTGGAAAATGATCGTCAAGCTATCCATGCTTACCTGAGGGAGAAAAAATGAGTGATTTTATCGTTGAAAAACTAAGTAAATCCGTTGGTGACAAGACCGTTTTTAAAGATATTTCCTTTATCATCCATGATTTGGATAGAATCGGTCTGATTGGTGTCAATGGCACGGGTAAGACCACCCTTTTAGATGTTTTATCAGGTGTTTCAGGCTTTGATGGGGATGTCAGTCCTTTTTTGGCTAAGAATGACTACAAGATTGGCTACTTGACCCAAGATCCAGAGTTTGATGATAGCAAGACGGTCTTGGATACGGTTCTCTCCAGCGACCTCAAGGAAATTCAGCTCATTCGTGAGTATGAACTCCTCATGCTCGACTATAGCGAGGACAAGCAGGCTCGTTTGGAACGGGTCATGGCTGAGATGGATTCTCTCCAAGCCTGGGAAATCGAAAGTCAGGTCAAGACTGTTCTCAGCAAGTTGGGTATTCAGGATTTGTCGACTCCAGTTGGTGAATTGTCAGGTGGTCTGAGAAGACGGGTCCAGTTGGCGCAAGTTCTCCTAGGCAACCACGACCTTTTGCTACTGGATGAGCCGACCAACCATCTGGACATTGCGACCATCGAGTGGTTGACTCTCTTTTTGAAAAATTCCAAGAAGACGGTTCTCTTTATCACCCATGATCGTTATTTCCTAGATGCACTGTCAACGCGGATTTTCGAGTTGGACCGAGCAGGCTTGACCGAGTATCAGGGTAATTATCAGGACTATGTTCGCCTCAAGGCTGAACAAGATGAACGCGATGCCGCTCTCCTTCACAAAAAGGAGCAACTCTACAAACAAGAACTGGCTTGGATGCGCAGACAACCGCAAGCGCGTGCGACCAAGCAGCAGGCTCGTATCAATCGTTTCCACGATTTGAAGAAGGAAGTTTCAGATAATAGTAGTGACACAGATTTAACCATGAACTTTGAGACCAGTCGAATTGGTAAGAAGGTCATCGAGTTTAAAGATGTTTCCTTCGCTTATGAGAACAAGCCGATTTTACAAGATTTTAACCTTTTGGTGCAAGCTAAAGACCGTATCGGTATCGTTGGTGATAATGGTGTGGGGAAATCCACCTCGCTTAACCTCATCGCAGGAATTCTTGAGCCGACAGCAGGTCAAGTTGTGATTGGGGAAACTGTTCGTATCGCTTATTTCTCTCAACAAATCGAAGGCTTGGATGAAAGCAAAAGGGTCATCAATTACCTGCAGGAAGTAGCAGAAGAGGTCAAGACTAGCGGTGGGTCTACAACTTCCATCGCTGAGTTGCTAGAGCAATTCCTCTTTCCACGTTCGACCCATGGAACCTTGATTGAGAAATTGTCTGGTGGCGAGAAAAAACGTCTTTATCTCCTCAAATTGCTCTTGGAAAAACCAAATGTTCTTCTCTTGGACGAGCCGACCAATGACTTGGATATTGCGACCTTGACAGTCTTAGAAAATTTCTTGCAAGGTTTTGCGGGTCCTGTTTTAACAGTCAGCCACGATCGCTATTTCCTTGATAAGGTAGCGACCAAGATTCTCGCCTTTGAGAATGGGAATATTCGTCCATTTTTTGGTCATTATACCGATTATCTTGATGAAAAGGCCTTTGAAGCAGAAGCTACTAGCCAAGCCCAAAAGGCCGAAAAAGAGAAAGTGGTCAAAGTCCGTGAAGACAAGAAGCGTATGACCTATCAAGAAAAGCAGGAGTGGGCAAGCATTGAAGGCGATATTGAAGCCTTGGAAAATCGTATCGCAGCCATTGAAGAAGAAATGCAGGCAAATGGCTCCGACTTTGGTAAACTAGCGACTCTTCAAAAAGAGCTAGACGAGAAAAACGAAGAACTTCTTGAAAAATACGAACGCTATGAATATTTAAGTGAGTTGGCATGATGGAAGAAAAAGTCATTAAACGTAGTCCCAAGAAAATCATTTGGAATGCCTTGTTTGGCTTGGCTTCAGTGCTTTTCTTCTTGCTGCCTCTCTCTTATCTCCATTTGTACTCTCAAAAGGGAAACAGACTTCATACGATAAGTCTTTTATTAATACTGCTTGTCCTCTTTTGTGCTGGAGTAGTCGTGTATCAGACATACAGGCTGTTAAGTTCCGATAAGGAATATTTGAAATGTACTGTCGAGGGGTTTTACTACAAACAAAATCCAAAGAAACCTAGTCGTTTCTATGCTTGGGCAGATGTAGAGGACTTTTCCTTCTCTCGGATTCGAGGGAAGTATAGGGATTCTTATCGGATTGAAGTCTATTTTAAAAACAAGGAAAATGTGAAATCCCAATCCTTTCTAGCTCTGCTGAAGAGAAGGATTCTCCCTTTTCATTCGTCAGCAGATTTGATCATCCCGATCTTTCTACTAGATGTAGGACTTCCTGAAAGAGTCTATGAGGCCATGAAGTACTATGAAAGAGAATGGCGTATCGAACAAAATCGCCAAGCAAGAAAAGAGACCAAACAAGCTTCGAAAAGCAAATCTTCCAAACCGTCATAGTCTGTCTTTGCTTAAAGTAGAATAATCAAAAAGGCCCTATCCACTGGATAGGGTCATTGTTTGTCTTCTTTTTTAGTTTCCTGATGAAAGATATTTTGCCAAGTTTCATGGCGACGCCAGATACTGGTATGGACGATACCATCTAACTCATAGCAAATGAGTTTGGTTTTTTGACTGATGGAGGTAATCTGAATGTCCTTAATCGCAGCACTAAGTTCTTTTTCAGACTTATAAGCCTCTTTATCCATCTGCTCTCCATCTTGACGGATATAGAGAAAGTCCTCAGCAAGGAGTTCTTCAAGCTGATTTCCTTGGTCAATCAATTGCTCACGCATGAGCAGTTTTTTATAGACATTTTCTAAAATCTCGTCCTCAGGTATGGGAGCTGGCTCGATATGAACATCGGTATCAAAGACTCCAAAACGCTCTTCCAGCATGGATTCGACCTGGTCTGCGATCTCGTGACTTTCATAGACAGATAGGTCAGGATTCATCTCCAGGGTGATATCAAGGTAGATATTGCTACCGTAGGTCCGCCCTCTTTGGGACTTGACCTTACTAATCTTTGGAATTTCCATGATGGCCTTTTGGTAGTCCTCTAGCAGACGGTCATCAAAACCATCTGACAGACTGAAGGAAGACTCGATAAAGATATCATAGGCTGTCTTTAAGATAAAGAAGGTGATAATGATAGCGACCAATTTATCCACGATTGGATAATTGAAACTGCTGGCTAGGATAGCAATGGAAGTCCCAAGCGAGGTGATAGCATCGGAAAGATTGTCCTTAGCAGCTGCCTTGAGAGCCTTGGATTTGGATTTCTTACTGAGGCGTGTGTTATAGAGATAAACAGCAAACATGACCGCTGCTGAAATGATTCCTAGAATCGCTCCCAGAGGATCAATGGGTGTTTGTTCCCGACTAAGGATTTTCTGAATGGTGTCCCGAAGTACATCAAAACCAACATAGAACATGATGATGGAAGTAATCAAGCTAGCCAAATCTTCAATCTTCCAGTGACCAAAGCTATGGTCACGGTCTGCAGGTTGGCGGGCCATCCGAATCCCAATCAAGAGAGCAACATTTCCAATAATATCGGATACGTTGTTGAAACCATCTGCCACCAAACTGGAAGAATGCAGGAGGTGACCAGTTGCCAATTTTGCTGCAGACAAGAGGAGGTAGGTTGAAATGCTGATAATGGCTCCACGTTCTGCCAATTTGAGATTTGACATGGATTGGTTCATCGGGCTTCCTTTCTAGTCATATAGTATTCTACCATTATACTGGTTTTCAAGGGAAAATTCAAATTTAGTCTTGTTTCATCTGATTTAAACCCTTGAAAATTGTTCAAATTTTGATATAATAGTACTACTCAAGGGAGTAGCTGGCAGAAACCTGTGATAGTGTCGTCATTCCGAATTGTATACTGAAAAGTATGTTTTCCGGCACTATCTTAAACAGCGAGACTTGTTATGATTAACAGGTCTCTTTTTGTTTGTCATAAAACTAAAAGAGAACTTGTTTTGCACACAATGTCAAGGAGGAGACACATGTCAAAAGAACAAAAACGCCAAGCGTTTTACACTCAGAGTCCTGAAGAGGTCTTGAAGTCAGTTGAAGCAACTGAACAAGGTCTCTCGTCTAGCGAAGCGCAGAAACGCCTAGCTGAATATGGACGCAATGAACTGGAAGAGGGTGAGAAAAAATCTCTCCTAGTCAAGTTTATTGAGCAATTTAAGGATTTGATGATTATCATCCTAATTGCTGCGGCTATCTTGTCCGTCATAACTTCTGGTGGGGAAGATATCGCAGATGCCATCATTATCCTTGCCGTGGTTATCATCAACGCTGCCTTTGGTGTTTACCAAGAAGGAAAAGCAGAAGAAGCCATCGAAGCCCTCAAGTCTATGTCTAGTCCAGCTGCTCGCGTTATTCGTGATGGGCACATGGCTGAGATTGATTCCAAAGAATTGGTGCCAGGTGATATCGTAGCTCTCGAAGCTGGTGATGTAGTGCCAGCAGACCTACGTTTGCTAGAAGCTAATTCTCTTAAAATCGAAGAAGCAGCTTTAACAGGCGAGTCTGTTCCAGTTGAAAAAGACTTGACAGTCGAGCTCGCTGCAGATGCTGGTATTGGTGACCGTGTCAATATGGCCTTTCAAAACTCAAATGTGACTTATGGTCGTGGTCTTGGTGTTGTTGTCAATACAGGTATGTACACTGAAGTGGGTCATATCGCTGGCATGCTCCAAGATGCGGATGAGACGGATACACCTCTCAAACAAAACTTGAACAACCTTTCTAAGGTCTTGACGTACGCTATCTTGGTCATTGCCCTTGTTACTTTTGTTGTTGGTGTCTTCATTCAAGGAAAAAATCCACTTGGTGAGTTGATGACCTCTGTTGCGCTTGCTGTTGCAGCCATTCCAGAAGGACTCCCAGCTATCGTAACCATCGTTCTTGCCCTTGGTACTCAAGTTTTGGCCAAACGAAACTCTATCGTTCGTAAGTTACCAGCAGTTGAAACGCTTGGTTCGACTGAAATCATCGCTTCTGATAAGACTGGTACGCTTACCATGAACAAGATGACAGTCGAGAAAGTCTTCTATGACGCAGTCCTACATGACTCAGCTGATGACATTGAACTTGGCTTGGACATGCCACTACTTCGTTCAGTTGTCTTGGCCAACGATACCAAGATTGATGCTGAAGGAAACCTGATCGGGGATCCAACGGAAACAGCCTTCATCCAGTATGCCTTGGACAAGGGTTACGATGTTAAAGGATTTTTAGAGCAATATCCTCGTGTAGCTGAGTTACCATTTGACTCAGATCGTAAACTCATGTCAACGGTTCATCCATTACCAGATGGTAAATTCCTCGTAGCAGTCAAGGGGGCTCCAGATCAACTTTTGAAACGTTGTGTTGCTCGTGATAAGGCTGGAGATGTTGCTCCGATTGATGAGAAAGTTAATGACTTAATTCACACAAACAACTCTGAAATGGCTCACCAAGCCTTGCGTGTTCTTGCGGGTGCTTATAAGATTGTAGACAGCATTCCAGAAAACCTGACTTCTGAAGAGCTTGAAAACAACTTGATCTTTACTGGATTGATTGGAATGATTGACCCTGAACGTGCCGAAGCAGCAGAAGCTGTTCGTGTCGCTAAGGAAGCGGGAATCCGTCCAATCATGATCACTGGTGACCACCAAGATACAGCGGAAGCCATTGCCAAACGTTTGGGAATCATCGATGAAAATGACTCGGAAGACCATGTCTTGACTGGTGCTGAACTCAACGAACTTTCAGATGAAGAATTTGAAAAAGTCGTTGGTCAATACTCTGTCTACGCGCGTGTATCTCCAGAACACAAGGTTCGTATCGTCAAGGCTTGGCAAAAACAAGGTAAGGTTGTTGCTATGACAGGTGACGGTGTTAATGATGCGCCAGCTCTGAAAACAGCCGATATCGGTATCGGTATGGGAATCACTGGTACAGAGGTTTCTAAGGGGGCTTCTGACATGATTCTTGCAGATGATAACTTTGCGACCATTATCGTCGCAGTTGAAGAAGGACGCAAGGTCTTCTCAAACATTCAAAAGACTATTCAGTACTTACTTTCTGCCAATACTGCTGAAGTATTAACTATCTTCTTATCAACCTTGTTTGGTTGGGACGTCTTGCAGCCAGTTCATCTTTTGTGGATCAACTTGGTAACCGATACCTTCCCAGCTATCGCTCTTGGTGTTGAACCTGCTGAGCCAGGTGTTATGACCCACAAACCTCGTGGACGTAAGTCAAGCTTCTTCTCAGGTGGTGTTTTGAGTTCTATCATCTATCAAGGTGTACTCCAAGCAGCTATTGTTATGAGTGTTTATGGACTTGCAATTGCTTACCCAGTTCATGTGGGTGACAATCATGCCATTCATGCGGATGCCCTTACTATGGCCTTTGCAACCCTTGGTTTGATTCAACTATTCCATGCCTACAATGTCAAGTCTGTTTACCAATCCATCTTGACAGTTGGCCCATTCAAGTCTAAGACCTTTAACTGGTCCATCTTGGTATCCTTCATCCTTCTGATGGCGACCATCGTTGTAGAACCGCTTGAAGGTATCTTCCACGTAACCAAACTAGACTTATCGCAATGGGGTATTGTTCTAGCTGGAAGCTTCTCAATGATACTTATCGTCGAAATCGTCAAGTTTGTTCAACGTAAACTTGGTCTTGATAAGAATGCGATTTAAAAAGAAAGTCATCTTCGGATGGCTTTTTTTGCATTTGAGGGAAAGGACTAGAAGTCGCTCCCTTTTGTGCTATAATAAAGTAAAGTAGCAAGGAGTGAAAGAGAATGGAAAAGAAAATTGTCCTAGATGCCTTATTTTTGTCGCAGGTCTCAAAACCTGCAAGTCAGGAAGACCTTTATCTGGCTAGAGATTTACAGGATACCCTGCTGGCTAATCGCGAAACCTGTGTCGGTCTAGCGGCTAATATGATTGGCGTGCAGAAGCGCGTGATTATCTTTAATCTTGGCTTGGTTCCCATGGTCATGTTTAATCCCATTCTCCTTTCTTATAAAGGACCTTACGAGACCGAGGAAGGTTGTTTGTCCTTGACTGGTGTTCGAACGACGACTCGTTATGAAACGATTACGGTTTCCTATCGTGATAGTAAGTGGCAGGAGCAGACCATTACGCTAACAGGTTTTCCAGCTCAGATCTGCCAGCATGAACTGGATCATTTGGAAGGACGGATTATTTAGGAGGAACTCAGATGAAACGCATACTATTTGAACTTGTTTTTATCGCAACGACTTGGTATATCTTTTTACCGCCCTTCAATCTGACTAGTTGGGAATTCATCTTCTTTCTCTGTGGGCATCTGGTGGTGATGGGGATTTTGTTTAGTTTCCGAAAGGATACCAATCTCCTCAAAACTGTTCATGTACGCCATGGCAAGGCTGCCAAAGATCTCAATCTAGAAGGATTCCTTTTTACCAAACTTAGTAGAGGATTGTTTCTGACTGCAGGTATCATTTTTGCCCTTGCTGGTCTTGTTAGCCTAGTAACCTCTAGCTTTTTCCAAGCAAAAAATTATGCTAATGTGGTGTCTATCACAGAAAAAGATTTTAAAGATTTTCCTAAGAGTGATACCAGTAAGGTTCCAATTCTAGATCGGAGCACTGCAGAGAAGATTGGAGACCGTTATCTAGGCTCTCTGACGGATAAGGTCTCCCAGTATGTGGCAGCAGATACCTATACTCAGCTGACGGTTGATGGCAAACCTTATCGAGTAACTCCTTTGGAGTATGCCGACCCGATCAAATGGTTTAATAATCAGTCCAAGGGAATTGGCGAGTATATCAAGGTTGATATGGTGACAGGAAATGCGGAATTGGTGGATTTAAAAACGCCAATGAAGTATTCAGACTCCGAGTATTTTAACCGCGATGTCAAACGTCATCTTCGGATCAAGTACCCAACCAAGATTTTTAAAACGCCCTCCTTTGAGGTGGATGATGAAGGCAATCCTTTCTATGTAGCAACCGTTTATCAAAAGCAGTTTGGTCTAGGAGTTCCTCGCCCTTCGTCTGTTATTATCTTAGACGCCACCAATGGAGAAACCAAGGAATACAGCTTGGATGAAGTACCAGAATGGGTGGATCGTGTCTATCCAGCAGAAGAAACCATCCAGCAAATCAACTATAACGGCAAGTATAAAGACGGCTTCTGGAATGCCTTGATTTCTAAGAAAAACGTTACCCAAACGACCGAGGGCTATAACTATCTTTCTATCGGAAATGACATTTATCTCTACACTGGGGTGACTTCAGCCAACGCTGACGAAAGTAATCTAGGATTTATCCTTGAAAATATGCGCACTGGTGAAATCACCAAGTACAATCTAGCTTCAGCAACCGAAGAATCAGCCCGTGCTTCCGCAGAAGGAGCAGTGCAGGAAAAAGCCTATAAGGCGACCTTCCCTATCCTTGTCAATCTCAATGACAAACCGCTCTACATCATGGGATTGAAGGACAATGCAGGTTTGGTCAAGGAGTATGCTTTGGTTGATGCAGTAGAGTACCAAAACGTCATCGTAGCAGCTACAGTAGATGAACTCCTCAGCAAATATGCCAATAAAAACGACCTCGAGCTGGATAATGAAACGGTAGAAAACATCAAGGGAGTGGTTTCAGACCTTAAATCAGCTGTTATCAAGGGTGACACCGTCTACTTCTTCAAAGTTGATGGCAAGATTTATAAAGTCAAGGCTTCCGTGTCAGACGACCTTCCTTACCTTGAAAATGGGCAATCCTTTGAAGGTCAAGTTGGAAAAGATAATTATCTCAAGACCTTTAAAGTACAATAATACTCTTCGAAAATCTCTTCAAACTACGTCAGCGTCGCCTTGCCGTACTCAAGTACTGCCTGCGGCTAGCTTCCTAGTTTGCTCTTTGATTTTCA